>CAUJGH010000342.1 GCA_963169575.1 Myxococcota bacterium
TGCCTTCGATCGGCTTCTCGCATGCGCTCCTGATCGAGCAGGAAGGCGAGCTCGCCGCGGGCGTCGAAGGCCTGCATGCACGCGAGCGTGCGCTCCGCGAAGCCGGGCGCATCGACCGCCACCATTGCCTGATCTCCGAAGACCGCCTCCGCGCCCAAGGCCGCCACGCAGCGAAGCCCCTGCCCGGCCCCGACCTGCACGGCCACATCCTCGCCTACGTCGCCTGCAACGATCCGCGCCGCGAAGCGGAGTGGGACGCCTGGAACGACGACGTCCACATGCCCGACATGCTCGCCTCCGGCGCATTCACGGGCGTCTCGCGCTGGGTCCGCGATCCGCGCAGCGGCCGCGGCGCCGAGTTCGTCACGCTCTACGACGTCGGCGCGCTCGGCGTCGACGAGGCGGTCGCGCGCTCGGCGGCCGTGATGCCGGGCCTGGTCGCCGCCGGACGCAAGCACGAGGCCCATGTCGGCGGGCTCACCATCACGCTGGAGCGCACATGACGATTCCGAGATTCCCCGCCCTCATCGCAGCACGGCTTTCGACGATCCTCGTCTGCCTGCTGCTCGCCTGTCTTCCGTCGAAGCCCGCGCCGGAGGCTGCGGATGCCGCGCTTGCGCGCGGAACGGCGCCCGACGAAGGCTGGCTGCGCCATGGCCGCACGGACGACGAGCAGCGCTTCAGCCCCCTCGCCGAGATCGACGAAACGAACGTCGCCTCGCTCGGCCTCGCCTGGAGCTTCGACCTCGAGACGAGCCACGGCGTCGAGTCGACGCCCCTCGTCGTCGGCGACACGATGTTCGTGACGGGTCCCTGGAGCGTCGTCTACGCCCTCGACGCGCGCTCGGGGCAGCTGCGCTGGCAATACGATCCGCGCGTGCCGCGGCAGCACGCGCTCTCGGCCTGCTGTGGCGTCGTGAATCGCGGTGTCGCCGCCGAAGATGGCCGGATCTTCGTCGGCACCCTCGACGGCCGCCTCGTCGCGCTCGACGCCGCGACGGGCACGCGGATCTGGGAGACGCAGACGGTCGATCCCGCGCAGCCGTACTCGATCACGGGCGCGCCGCGGATCGTCGCCGGCCTCGTCGTGATCGGGAACGGGGGCGCCGAGTACGGCGTCCGCGGCTACGTCTCCGCCTATCATGCAGATTCCGGCGCCCTCGCCTGGCGGACCTGGACCGTGCCCGGCGATCCCGCGAAGACCTTCGAATCGGAGGCGATGGAGCGCGCTGCCCGGACCTGGAGCGGCCGCTGGTTCGAGCTCGGCGGCGGCGGCACCGTCTGGGACTCGATGGCGTACGACCCGGATCTCGATCTGCTCTACGTCGGCACCGGCAACGGCGGTCCCTTCCCCCGCAGCCTCCGCAGCCCCGGCGGCGGCGACAATCTCTACCTCTCGTCGATCCTCGCGCTGCGTCCGGCGACGGGCGAGCTCGTCTGGCATTTCCAGACGACCCCGGGCGATTCCTGGGATTACACCGCGACCCAGCACATCGTCCTCGCCGATCTCGAGATCGATGGGCGCCTGCGCAAGGTGCTGATGCAGGCGCCGAAGAACGGCTATTTCTGGGTCCTCGACCGCGAGACCGGCGCCTTCGTCTCGGCGGCGCCGTACGTCACCGTGAACTGGTCGAAGGGGATCGACGCCGACGGGCGGCCGATCGCCGACGAGACCCTCGACTACGCCCAGTCGCCGAAGCTCGTCTACCCCGGCCCGTCCGGAGGCCACAACTGGCATCCGATGGCCTTCCATCCGGGGACCGGCCTCGTCTACATCCCCGCCTTCGACATTCCCATGCTCTTCGAGATCGACGATCGGTTCGTGCCGATCCCCGGTCGACTCAACACCGCCCTCGACCCCTCGAACTACGTCGCGTTCGACGAGAACGAGAAGGTCGAGATCGACGCCTTCCTGCTCGCCTGGGATCCGGTCGCGCAGCGCGAGGTCTGGCGCGTTCCGTACGTGACCTCGTACAACGGCGGCGTCCTCGCGACGGACGGCAACCTCGTCTTTCAGGGCACCGCCGACGGCCGCTTCGTCGCCTATCGTGCGAGCGACGGCGCGAAGCTCTGGGAGGCGCCGGCCGGAACCGGCGTGATGGCCGCGCCGATCACGTATCGCATCGATGGCGTCCAGTACGTGACGGTCGCCGCCGGCTGGGGCGGGAGCTTTCCGCTCGCGGGCGGTACGGCCGCGCTGCTCGCGAACGTCTGGGGCGGCGGGCGCGTCCTCACCTATGCGCTCGGTGCGAAGGGCGAAGCGCCGAAGAAGGCCCTTCCGCCGCCGCTGACCGGCCATGCGCCGATCCCGGTCTCGCCGGCGCCGCCCGCCGCCCTGCTCGAGCGCGGAAGCGTTCTCTACCACGATCATTGCCTCGGCTGTCACGGCCCGAAGGCCATCAGCGGCGGCTCGATCCGCGACCTGCGCGACGCCTCGGCGGAGACCCTCGACCAGTTCGAGGCCATCGTACTCGGCGGCGCCCGCGAGCCCCTCGGCATGCCGAGCTTCCGGGACCGGCTCGGGCGCGACGAGGTCGCGGCGATCCGGGCCTACATCGCCAGCCGCAATCGGCGGCGCGATCGGTAGCGAGAGCGGGTGCCGAAGCGGGTGCCGCGCGGGCGAATTGACAGAATTCCCTCCGGTTGTAGCGTGACGCCCGCGCCCTGTTATTTCGGTGACGGGCCCGGGCGGGCGCGGCGTTCGAGAGCCCGGCGGGCGATCCAGTCGAGAACGATCCGATCCGCAGCGCACGGCAAGGCGCACGACAACGTGCACGACAACGTGCACGAAAGAGCGCAGGACGAAGCGCACGACGAAGCCAGGAGGCAGGTCCGATGCAGCAAGAGCGAATCGAGCAGGATGGGATCGGCGGTGGCCGCGGCGCCGTCACGCGCTTTGCGCCGGCGGCGGCCGTTGCGCTGAACGACCTCGAAGCGGTGGCCTGGCGGCGGGTGGATGCGGATCTGCTCGATCTCGCGGCCCGCGTGATCGCCGGCATCCAGGCCATGCCCGCATTGGCGCGGCCTGCGGCCTGCGGCGCGAGCCCCTGGCAGGGGCGCGAGGTCGCGGGCTGGCCCTCGTTCAGCGACCTGCGCGAATCCTGGAAGGGCGCCCTCGCCTTCGCCGAGCAATTCACGCTCGACGTCTCCGCGATCGACGACGGTCTGCGCGAAGGCCTCTCGGCGGCGCTCGGTCCGCAGACGGCCGAGTTCGCCCAGGCGATCTACGTCGCGGACGTCGTCGCCCGCGCGCGCTTCGTGCTCGACCGGCTCTTCGGCCCGAGCGCCGCGATCCCCGGAATCGAGACCCAGGCGCTGAAGGCCGACGCCTCGATCTGGAATGGCATCGAGGAGATCATCCGCGTCATCCCGGGATTGCAAGCGCTCGATCCGGTCACGACCGAGCTCGTGCGCCTGCGCGGCGCCCGCGCGCATCATTGCCGCGTCTGCCAATCCGTCCGCAGCCGCTCGGCGATGGTCGCGGGCGCGAACGACGACACCTTCGCCGCCGTCGACTTCTACAAAGAGAGCGATCTCCCGGAAGCCATCAAGGCGGCGCTCGCGTTCACCGACGCCTTCATCTGGACCCCGGGCCGCATCACCGACGAAGAAATCGCGGCCCTGCGCGCCCATTACACGCCCGCCCAGCAGGTCGAGCTCGTGCTCGACATCGCCCGCAACGCCTCGAACAAATTCGCGGTCGCAATGGCCGCGGACGGCGCGAACGTGACGGAGGGCTACGAGATCTACGACGTGAAGCCCGACGGCTCGATCGAATACGGACTCTCGGCGCCCTGATGCGAGCGTTTCGCGGAGCGTGTGATCCGATCGCGATGAGAGGGGCGACATGAAGTTCTGGCAGGCACTCACCTGGGTCGAGCCCGAGCAGCTGATCGAGACGGCGCGCTTCGCCGAAGAAGTCGGCTTCGACGGCTGCATGCTCGGCGACCACGGCGTCTACCCGCGCGACATCGCCGCTGGCTATCCCTACGCGACCGACGGCGTTCCGCCGATGCGCGCCGACGCCGACTATCCCGATTGCTGGGCGACGATCGGCGCGCTCGCCGCCGCGACCCGGGGGCTCCGGTTCACCGTCAGCGTCTACGTCCTCCCGCTCCGCAACGTCTTCGAGGTCGCCCGCGCGACCGGGACCCTCGCGATCCTCTCGAACGGCCGCTTCGCCCTCGGCGCCGGCATCGGCTGGATGAAGGAGGAGTTCGACATCTACGGCGTCGACTTCAAGACGCGCGGCAAGCGGACGGACGAGATGATCGCCGTGCTCCGCAAGCTCTGGGCCGGGGGCATGGTCGAGCACCACGGCCGCTTCTTCGACTTCCCCCCGCTCCAGATCGCGCCGGCCCCGAAAGAGACCGTGCCGATCTGGATGGGCGGCGCGAGCGAGCCCGCGCTCCGGCGAACCGCGACCCTCTGCGACGGCTGGCTCGGCGCCGGCAATACGCCCGAAGAGGTCCCCGGAATCCTCGCGACCCTCGCGAAGCTGCGCGCCGAAGCGGGCCGCTCGCATCTGCCCTTCGAGACGGTCGTCGGCCTCTCGACCCCGCCCGACGTCGCGACCTTCCAGCGCCTCGAAGCGCAGGGCATGACCGTCGGCATCAGCTACCCGTTCAAGTTCGCGCTCGGCGAGCGCTCGACCCTCGACCAGAAGAAGCGCGTCATGGAAGACTTCGCCGAGAAGTTCATCCGCCGCTGCGCCTGAGGCGCTCCGACGCCCCGTCCGCGCTCCGGGCGCCCGGAATCGAGAGCGAGGAGCCATCGCGATGGACATCGGTCTGCTCATGCTGGGCTTTCCGGGCCGCGCCCGCGAGATCGCCCGGCGCACGGAGGCCGCCGGCTTCAGTCATCTCGCGCTCGGCGATACCCAGAATCTGGGCCCCGAAACCTGGAGCCAGCTCATGCTCGTCGCCGGCGCGAGCGACCGGATCCGCATCGGGACCGGGGTGACCAATACGACGACTCGCGACGTCGCCGTCACCGCCAGCGCTGCCCTCGCCCTGCAGCTCGAGAGCAGAGGCCGCGCCTTCTGCGGCATCGGCCGCGGCGACTCCGCGCTCGCGAAGATCGGTCGCGCGCCGGCTCCGCCAGCGGACTTCGATCGGGACCTCGCGATCTTGCGCGCCTATCTCGGCGGCGAGACGACGCTGCGCGGCACGGCGCAGAGTCGCATCGAATGGAGCCACGCGCTCGGGCTTCCGCGCGTTCCGCTCGAGGTCGCCGTGTCCGGGCCCCGGGTGCTCGAGATCGCGGCACGACGAGCGGATGCCTTCCTCTTCTGCCTCGGCGCCGATCCACAGACGCTCGCGCGCGCGATGAGCCAGGCCCGCGAGGCCGTCCGCCGGGCCGGGCGCGATCCCGCGACCCTGCGCTACGGCGCCTTCGTCAACTGCGCCGTCGACGAAGACGTCGAGCGGGCCCGCGCGATCGCGCGCGGGGGCGTTTCGGTCTTCGCTCGGTTCGCCGGCTGGTCGGCCGGCGCGTCGGAACTCGGGGATCCCGCGCTCCGAAGCGAGGGACGCAGTGTCGCCGCGCGCTACGAGATGGACCGCCATGCGCAGGCGGCCGGCGAAGGCGCCCGCGCCCTCGACGACGCCCATCTCGACCGCTTCGCGATCGTCGGGTCCGTCAACGACGCGGTCGCGCGTCTGCACGCGCTCGCCGCGATCGGGCTCGACTTCGTCACGATCGCGCCCGGCTCGAGCGACATGGATTGGGAGACCGGCTGGAAGTCGATCGAGCGGATCGGGCGCGAAGTGATCCCCGCGCTCGGCGGCGACGGGGGCCGGGCGCCTAGCGGTGCTGCATCTTGATCTTCTCGCCGCTGCGCGTCCGGCCGCCCGCCTTGACCCAGGACTTGAAGACCCGCGCCGAATCGCGCGCGGGGTTGTAGATGTCCTCCTCGGACTTCCACTTCTTGTTGCCGGCGTAGACCAGGCGCGACCAGTTCGGGAACTGGTAGGGCGTCCCGTCGGGCTGATAGGGCTCGGGGAAGGCGTTCTGGACGCCCCAGACGATCGCGCCCTTCTCCTCGTCGACGCAGAGCCAGTCGATCGGGAAGGTCATCGTCGGGAACGGCGCCATCACGTCGCAGATCCATTTGCGGATCGCGGGGCCGCCGTGGATGTCGCCGTAGGCGTGCTCGATGTATTCGGCGTCGTCGGTGAAACAGTCGGCCCAGACGTTCCAGTCGCCGGTCTCGGAGGCGATGTCGCGGCGGCGTTTGTAGTCCTCGAAGGCCTCGAGCAGCTCGGCTCGCGTGTACTTGCCCATGATCGAATCTCCTCGTGCGGTGCGGCCCGGGTTGCGGGGCCGATCGGCGGTATGGCGCTTTCTCGCGCGGGGCTAGCATAGGGAAATCGCGAACCCCTTTCCCCGCTCGAGGAGATCCCCATGGAAGTCGGCGTCGGCCTGCCCACCAACCTGCGCGGCACGAACAAGGACCTCGTCCTGCGCTGGGCCGCCGCGGCCGAATCCGCCGGCTTCGCCTCGCTCTGCATGGGCGAGCGGCTGACCTACTCGGGCTACGACTGGGTGCTCGCGTTGACGGCCGCCGCGGCCGTGACCTCGCGCATCCGGCTGCTCTCGAACGTCATCATCCTGCCGATCCATCCGCCGGGCGTCGTCGCGAAGCAGGCGCTCTCGCTCGACGATTTCTCCGGCGGAAGATTCAGCCTCGGCGTCGGCCTCGGCACGCCGCTCGACGACTACGACGTCGCGCCCTCCCCGCGCGAGGGCCGCGGACGCCGCTTCGAGGAGAGCCTGCAGACGATCCGCGAGCTCTTCCGCGGCGAGCCGCTCGTTCCGGGAACGCGCGCGATCGGGCCCGCGCCCGTGCGCGCGGGCGGGCCCGAGATCCTGCTCGGCTCGAACGGACCGAAGGCGCTGCGGCGCGCCGGGCGCTTCGCCGACGGCGCGGTGACCTGGAGCTTCGGGGCAGATCCCGAAGAGGTCCGGCGGATGCGCGCCGTCGTAGACGAATCGTGGCGGGAGAACGGCCGCGCCGGCCGGCCGCGCTTCGTCTGCGGCTGTTATTACTCGGCGGGGCCGAACGCGCGCGAGGATCTCGCGGCCTATTTCCACGAATACTATCCGAAGGTCCTGCCCGGCCAGGTCGAGCAGCTGCTCGGCGCGGTCCGGACGGTGACGCCCGAGGCGATCCGCGACACCGTGCGCCAGATGGAGGACGTCGGCTGCGACGAGTTCATCTTCGTGCCGGTGAAGCCCGACATCGTCCATCTCGAAGGGCTCGCAAAGATCGTCTTCTAGCGGGGCGCGCGAGGACTTTTCCGAACGCCTTGCCCGGTGGTCCGGCCCTGCTGCGCGGGGTTCGTGGCTCGGACGCACGCGTCTAGGGTCGCCGGCGCGTCCTTCGCCGTGCTGCGCGTGCGTCCATTACATCTCACCCCGCACAGCTGGGCCGGCCCACTCGGGGCGACTTTGCTGAACGGGCTTCCCGCGTCTCGCTCTCCATTGGGGGGGCGAACGCCGAGACTTTGCGAGGCGACGGATCGACGACGGCGGCCGCTGGCGTGTGCTGGGTCTCCTAATGCGACGGGGGATCCCATTCGATCTGCAGGCGGGCGAGGCCGTGCAGATGGAGCTGGGGCTTGTACTCGATCGTCTGCGCCGCAAGACGAAGGCCCGGCAGCCGGGCGACCAGTGCCCCGATGGCGCATGCGATCTCGAGCCGCGCGAGCGAGGCGCCGAGGCAGTAGTTGGCGCCCATCCCGAAGCTGAAATGATCGTTGGGCGTCCGCTCGAAATCGAGCCGATGCGGCTCGGGGAAATGCGCGGGATCGCGGTTGATGGCGCCCCAGACGAAGGTGATGGGATCGCCTTCGCGAATCGTCTCGCCCTCGAAGGGGATGTCGCGCGTCGCGTATTTCGTGCTGATCTGGACCGAGGGATCGAAGCGCAGCAGCTCCTCCGTCGCCGCTTCGGTCGCGTCTGGATGCGCTCGCAGCCAGACGAGCGAATCCGGCTGTCGCAGCAGCGCGAGGACGCCCTTCGCGATCAGGTTCGTCGTCGTCTCGTGGCCCGCCTGGAAGAGCAGGATCGTCGTCGCGGCGATGTCGTCGTCGGTCAGCTCGGGCGCCTCGCGCTGGACCTCGACGAGGCGTGAGATCAGGTCGGCCCCCGGCGCGCGGCGGCGCGCATCGATCAGCGCCTGGACGTAGCCGACGAACGCGATCGTGGCCTCGTCGCCGATCCGCTCGCGCTCGGGCGTCAGCGCCTCGGCCGGATCCGCCCGGCGCGCGAACGCCGACGCCCAACCCTCGATGCGCGGCACGTCCTCGACCGGCGCGCCGAGCATCCGGCAGATCACGGTCACCGGCAGCGGAAACGCGAACTCCGCCACGAGATCCATGGCGCCGCGCGCCGCCACCGCACCCAGCAGGCCCGCGACGATCGCCTCGATCTCCGGGCGCAGGCGGGCGATCGAGCGCGGGGTGAAGCCGCGCTGGACGAGGGCGCGCATGCGGTGGTGCTTCTCCGGGCCCTGGAACGCGAACATCCGGCGCATGACGTCGATGAACGCGCCCCCACCGCCGACGCCCGCGAGCCCGAGCAAACGCTCGTCCTTCACGAGCGCCGAGCTGCGCACGAGCGCCGCCGCATCCGCATGGCGCGTGATGATCCAGGGCCGGCCGAGCCGCTCGATCGGGGCGCGCCAGACCGGGGCGACCGCGCGCAGCTGGTCGAAGAGCCGCGGCAGCGCGTCGCCGCTGCGATCGAGGGCGAGAATTCCTTCGAAGATCCGGGCCGGATCTCCGGGCAGGTCCGGATGGGGCAGCATTCGGATGAGCGTCCCCGATCCGCCCCCGCCACGTCAAGCATTTCCCGGCCGTTCGCCCCTCGCCGATGAGCCGCGAGCTTGCGAGTCTCTAGCCCGGCGCGCGAGGGCCGGCACCGGCCGCGAACGGGCGCGCGAAGCGGGCCTCGCCGCCGCGCGCGCGGCGCGTCGGAAGGCCCGGACGAGAAGACGCGAGTCGAAGCGAATCGAGCAAATCGCGAGAGTCGAGTGAACAGAGAGACGAGAGGAGCCGACATGAGCCAGCCGAAGCCCCAGCCCTTCCGGATCGAGATCCCCGATTCGAAGCTTCACGACCTGCGCCGCCGCCTCGCCCATGTCCACTGGGCCCCCGACTTCGCCAACGACGACTGGCGCTACGGCACGAACGGCGCCTATCTCCGCGAGCTCGTCGCCTACTGGCACGACGCCTACGACTGGCGCGCCCAGGAAAAGGCGATGAACGCCTTCCCGCAGTTCAAGGTCGAGATCGACGGCATCCCGATCCACTTCTTACATGTCAAAGGCAAGTCCCCCGCCAAGGGCAAGGGCCGCCGCCCGCGCCCGCTGCTGCTGACGCATGGCTGGCCCTGGACGTTCTGGGATTTCCGCAAGGTGATCGGTCCGCTGTCGGATCCCGCGGCCCACGGCGGCGATCCGGACGACGCCTTCGATCTCGTCATCCCCTCGCTCCCCGGATTCGGCTTCTCGACGCCGCTGCGCACGACCGGTATCAACTGGTGGCGCACCGCCGATCTCTGGACCGTCCTGATGCGCGACGTCCTCGGCTACGAGAAGTTCTGCGCCCACGGCGGCGATTGGGGCGCGCTCGTGACGCTCCAGCTCGGCCACCGCTATCCCGACCGCGTCCACGGCGTCCACATCACCGGCACCGCCCCCCTCGAGTTCTTCTCCGGCGACCGCCCCTGGTCGATCGCCGCGAGCCTCGACACGATTTCGAAGGGCACGGGCGAGAAGGACGCCCTGCTCGCCTGGGAGCGCAAATTCGCGAGCCATGTCGCCGTCCACCACCTCGATCCCCAGACCCTCGCCTTCGCGATGCACGACTCGCCGATCGGCCTCTGCGCCTGGATCCTCGAGCGCCGCCGCGCCTGGGGCGATACGGGCGGCGACGTCGAAAGCCGCTTCTCGAAGGACGACCTGCTGACGACGATGATGATCTACTGGCTGACCGACAGCTTCGTCACCTCCGTTCGCTACTACGCCGAAGCCGGCCGCAACCCCTGGAAGCCCGACCATGGGAACGTCCCCGTCGTCTCGGCCCCGACCGGCATCACGCTCTTCAAGCCCGACATGGCCCCCGGCGACATGGGCTGGACCGAGACCTACTACAACCGGGTCTTCTTCAAGGTCCACGAAAAAGGCGGCCATTTCGCGCCGGCGGAAGAGCCCGACGTTCTGGTCGCGGACATCCGCGAGATGTTCGCGAAGGTGCGTTAGGCGGGAGAGCGGCTCACGTCCAGCGCGCGCCGCCGCGCCCCGGCTGCGCCACCGCCGTGCACCGGAAAGGAGACCCGATGAAGGATCTGCTCGGCCTCGCCGGCCAGAACGCGATCGTCGTCGGCGCCGGCCGGGGCTCGGGCCGGGCCATGGCCTTGCTCTTCGCGCAGTCCGGAATGAACGTCGCCGTCGTCGACCAGGACCGCGCGACCGCGTCCGAGACCGTCGCCCTCGTCGAGGCCGAAGGCGTCCGCGGCCTCGCCCTCGCGGCCAACGCCATCGCCGAGCCCGATCTCGAGCGCGCCGTCGCCGCCGCCCGCGAGGCCCTCGGCCCGCTGCGCGTCGGCGTCAACAACGTCGGCAACTTCGGGGCCCATGCCTCCGCGCCCGTCCTCGAGCAGGGCTGGGATTTCTGGCAGACCGCGATCGACCAGAACCTGCGGACCTGTTTCAACGTCGCGCGCACGGTCTCCCGCCGCATGATCGAAGACCGCGTTCCCGGCGCCCTCGTCTTCATCGCCTCGCTCGCCGGTCTGCGCGGCTCGCCCAACCTCGCGCCCTACGGCGCCGTCAAGGCCGGCGTCATCCAATTCACCCAGACCCTCGCCCTCGAGCTCGCCCCCCATCGCATCCGCGTCAACTGCGTCGGCCCGACCGCCATCGACGGCCCGATGCTGCACGAGCGCCTCAGCGAGGCATCGATCCAGCGCCGCCGCGAATCGATCCCGCTCGGCCGCATCGCGTCGCCAGAGGACATCGCCGGCGCGGTCCTGATGCTCGCGAGCGACCTCGCGGGCTTCGTGACGGGCCAGACGGTGATGGCGGACGGCGGCGTCAGCTGCACGAGCCAAAGGCCCTCGATGGGCGCGGGGGAAGCGCGGATGCGCTGAAGCCGCGCGCGAGCGAAGAGCCGACCGAACATCGCGCCGGACCCTCGAGCGCTCGCGGGATGCTTCGAGCACGCCGTCGCACGGCGCCGAGCGGGACTCTTCGCCTCATCCATCCGCGAAGGGACCGGCTTCGCGATCGCGGGAGCGGCGACCGCGCGCGATCCGCATTAGTTTTCCGGCGAAGCCCCGGCGCGAGCCCCGCTCCGCTCGCCCAACCCGAGGAGAAGACCGCCTTGCCGATTTCGACGCCGCCCGCTCGCATCCTCGTGCTGCTCGCCTTGTCGAGCCTCCTCGCGCTCGCCTGCCGCGACCCGCAAGACTCGCCGACCGGCAAGAACCTCTATCTGCAACACTGCGCATCCTGCCACGGCGAATCCGGCGACGGCAGCGGCCCCCTCGCTGCCTCGCTCGTGACGCCCCCGTCCGACCTGCGCAAGATCGCTGCGCGAAACGGCGGCCGCTTCGACGAATCGGGCGTCATGGCCTACATCGACGGCCGCAAGAACGTCGCTGCACACGGCCCGCGGGAGATGCCGGTCTGGGGGGCGGTGTTCCAGGAGGAGAGCCGACCCGCACACTATCCGGCGTATACGTCGCTGCTGCATTCGCGGGCGTTGACGGATTATTTGAGGACGATTCAGGAGTAGGGGCGGTGTACCGAGCCGATTCGGATTCAGCGCATCGACTTTCGTTCGCACAGCTACGAGGATGTCCCGAGCGAGTTGGATCGAGAGGCTGTGGGGTCGCGTCGCCGATCAGGATACGCGTTGCCGCCGACGCTCAGCGACCGCCTTGATCTCGATCGGAAGGAGGCGGCCGCCCGTTTCGACGGCAAAATCGCCCCTCTCGCCGTTCCCCGTGCGCCAGTCAGCGATCTCCGAGCGTTCGAGGCGAGCATCGCGCCAGGCGAGACGAGCATTCCACACCGTGAATGATGATCATTCACACCGTGAATGATCCGCCAGCGCCGCCCCTCCCCTACCGCCCGCTCATCCTCGCCACGACCTCCCCCATCGTCTCCATCGCGTGCTCCGGCACGACCCAGTAGCTGATGCCCCAGCGCGCGCGCTTCGCTTCGAGGCCGTCGCAGATCTCGTCGATGCTGCCAACCCAGGCGTAGGGGACCTTCCGGGCGTCGGCGAGAGAGAACGCATAACGCTCCGAGAGGATGCGGTCGCGCTCGGCGGCGGATTCGACGACGCCGTCAGCGTAGACCTGCATCGAGAGCTCGAGATCGTTCATGCGGGAGCCGGCGGCCTCGGCGATCCAGCGGAGCTTTTCGTCGGTCGCGGCTTCGGTGGAGTCGAGATCGGTCGCGATGTCGTGGGCGCCGGAGCGGACGGCGGGGTTCACGCCGACGATGTCGGCCTCGCGCGCGGCGAGCCCGAGAATCTTGCGGCCGCCGCCGCCGATCAGGATCGGAATGCGCGGCTGTACGGGCACGGGATAGCCCGAGACCGACGCGATCGAATAATGCCGGCCGGCCTGCGAGAAAGGCTGGCCCGACCAATAGCCGCGCAGGATCGCGATCGCCTCGCCGAGGCGGTCGATGCGTTCGCCGGGGGCATCGAATGGCAGGCCCATCGCCTCGTACTCGGCCTTCTTCCAACCCGTTCCGAGCCCGATCTCGACCCGCCCGTCCGAGATCAGGTCGAGGGTCGCGAGCTCCTTCGCGAGCACGATCGGATGTCGGAAATCGTTGGCGAGCACGCTCGCCCCGATGCGCAGGCGCGTCGTCGCGCAGGCGAGCGCCGCCGCAGCGGTCAGCGGGGCGAACTGGGGATGGACGGGATGATCCGAGACGAGGATCGTCGAATAGCCGATCGCCTCGGCGCGCTGCGCCATCGCGGCGAGCGCGGCGCCGCTTCGCACCGTCCGGAATTTGAGGCCGAATCGGAAGCGGCGCGGATGGGCCATCACAGGAGCTCCTTCGCGTCGCGGGCGCATTCGCCGGGCGCTTCGCCTCGGCCTTCAGGGGCTCGGCCGCAGGACGTGACCCGGCAGACGATCGAGCCCCTCGAGCACCGATCGCCCTTCGCTCCGGATGGCGACGCCATTCACGAAGACGTGATCGATCCCGCCCGGCTGATCCGCGATCAAGCGGTCGCCGCCGGCGGGCATGTCGGCGACGCGCCGGATCGGGCCGGGGCCGAGCTTCTCCCAATCGAGTACGACGACGTCCGCCGGCGCGCCGACGCGCAGGACGCCGCGATTGATCGCGAGGACATGAGCGATCTCGCCCGTCAGCTTCCGGACCCCCGCCTCGGGGCTCATGATGCCGCGATCGCGTACCCAGCGCGCGAGGAAATCCGTCGGCATCACCGCATCGCAGATCTGCCCGACATGCGCACCCGCGTCCGAGAGCCCGAGCACGCAGCCCTCGGCCGTCAGCAGCTCGCGAACGCCGTCGACGTCGTTGTTCGCGAAGACGATCTCGAAGCGCGTCATCAGATCGTCGGCGAGCGAGACGTCGGCGACGACGTCGAAGGGCGAGACGCCGCGCGCGTCGGCGATCGACTGCACCGAACGGCCGACGAGCTCGGGATGGGCGGCCGATTCGGTGATCGTCACCGTCGGCCAGCCGGGATCGATCCATTTGCGCGAGTCGAACTGCTCGGAAACGCGCGCGCGCCAGGCGCGATCGGCGTAGAGCTTCGGGCGCTCCGCATGCGGCAGCGCGGCGAGCTCGGCGAAGGCCGGCATCTGGTAGAAAGAGGTCGGCTCGCGCATGACGATCTGCTGGACGATCGGGCGGCAGGTGACCTGCACGAACACGTCGGCGCCCGCGCGCCGCGCCTCGAGATGGCGCGCGAGCTTCTGGCGATAGGGCGCGCGGGAGGTCCAGGACGGGGGATAGGTCAGGATCGCGGACCAGTTGACGCGCCGGCCCGTCCGCTGCTGGAAGGCGTAGATCCAGTCGAACTCCTCGCCGGTCGCGATGTGGACGATGCCGAGGCCGATCTCGGCCGGGACCGACGCGAGCGCCTCGAGCTCTGCCTGGCTCGACATCACCGACGGCACGGGGCGGCCCCCGTCGCCGATGTGGAAGCCCGCGCGATCGGAGGAGAAGCCGAGCGCGCCGGCGCGGACCGAGTCGGCGACGATCCGCTTCATCTGCGCGATCTCGGCTTCGCTCGCCTTGCGCTCGTAGGCGTCGTCGCCGAGGACGTAGGCGCGCACGGGCGTATGCCCGACATAACCCCCGAAGTTGATCGCGACGCCCGCGCGCTCGACCCGCGCGAGGTACTCGCCGTAGGTCTCGAAATCCCAGTCGACGCCGGCTTCGAGGGTCTCGAGCCGCATGTCCTCGACCTTGTCGAGGGTCCGCATCAGGGATCCGCGCTCCGCGGCCTTCGTCGGCGCGATGCTGTAGCCGCAATTGCCCGCGACGACGCTCGTCACGCCCTGCCACGAGGACGGCGTCAGCGCGCGATCCCAGAGGACCTGCGGATCGTAGTGGGTATGGATGTCGATGAAGCCCGGCACGACGAGCCGACCGGACGCGTCGATCTCACGGCGACCACGGACCGTCGGCGCCAGCTCGGCGATGCGACCCCCTTCGATTCCGACGTCGAGCCGCGCCGGCTTCGCCCCGGTCCCGTCGACCACCGTCCCGCCTCGAATCGCGATCTCGTGC
>CAUJGH010000343.1 GCA_963169575.1 Myxococcota bacterium
TTGATCTGATGGGCGACACCGGCGGCGAGCGTGCCCACTGCGGCGAGCCGTTCCTGGGCGCGCAACGTCTGCTGGCTGGCCTCGAGCTCCCGGGTCCGTTCGGCGATGCGGGCCTCGAGTCGCTCCTGCTCGACCCGTCGACTCGCGTCGAGCTCCTTCTGGGCCGTGATGTCGACGTACGCGATCTGGCGCGCCGTGAGTCCCTCGTAGATCGCGTCGGACCAGCGGATCTGGATCCACCGCAGCGCCCCGTCCGACCGGCGGATGCGCATCTCGAGCGGTGGCCTGTCGGCGCGGGCGGGAACTTTCAATGCGGCGATGACGCGATCCCGGTCGTCCGGATGGACATGGTCGAGCATCTCGATGACGTGTACGCCGACGAGCCGGTCGAGGTCGATCCCGTAGAGTTCCGCGAGCGCCTGGTTCGCGTAGACGATCCGGAACTCGCGGATGACCGTGATGCCCTGGAGCGATTGATCGACGAGGTTCTGGTAGTTCGTCTCGGCGCGGACGAGCGCCGTCACGTCGTGAAGATGAACCACGACGCCGCGGACGGCGGGATGATCGAGGTGATTCGTGATGTTGATCTCGAGGCGCAGCAATGGGCGGCCGTCCGGCCGATCGCGCGTGGCGCTGCGGAGCGCGGTGCGGACCCGCTCCCCCGGATGGGCGATCGCGTATTCCCAGAGAGGCACCGTTTCGGCGAAGCCCCGGTCGTCCGTGAGCGACGAGAGCCGGCGGCCGATCGCGGTCCCGGGGTCGAGGCCGATCAATCGCTCGACGGCGGGGCTCGCGAACTGGATCCGGCCGCGCACATCGAGCACGAGGATGCCCTCCGAGGCGTGCTCGAGCAGCGTTCGATAGCGGTCCTCGCGCAATGCGAGATCCGCTCGCGCCCTTTCCGCGAGCTCGATCGCGCTGCGATTCCAGAGCTTCTCGAACAAGAGGGTGACGCCCATCATCGTCAGCAGGCAGATGAGCGCGATCGGGTAGCGCTCTGCATGGCGCAGCTCGCGGAAGGACGCGATCAGCGGCTGCGCATCGGAGGACGACAGCGCTGTGCCGATCCCGATGATGCCGATCGTCACGAGTCCCCAGCCGAGCACCGCGCGTCCGCCGCGCATCAGCAGCGCGAGCATCGGGATCATCGGCAGCACGGGCAGGATCCCGGTCGCGCGCCCGGCAGAGAGGACGACGACCGCTACGGCGTAGGCGCTGACCTGGGCGCAGACGAGATGGCCGAGCCACCGGATCGACGGTCGCTGGCGCAAGAGAAAGGGGAGGGCGAGGAAGAGCAGAGCGGAGGCCGACATCGCGAGCAGCACGGGCAGTGGCCAGTGGAATCGCTGCCAGGGCAGGAATGCGAGTCCGGAAAGGCCGACGGCGAAGCTGCCGATCAAGCCGATGCGGGTATAGGCGAGCTCGTTGGCGCTCGAGGCCCGGACGGATTCCGGGAGGAAATACCGATCGGCTGCTTCGAACATTCGGCGCGCCCATTCGATCCAGGATTCGTCGCGCGGGAGTCCCGTCATCGGCCCCGATGCTAACGCGGATCGGGCGGCGTCGTGGCGGTCGGCGTCGCGGAAGCTGTCGCGGGAGAGCACAGCTTGCCAGGGAAGGCGAAGCGGTATCGTCGGGATCGAGTCGGCAGTCGGCGGCGGATCGAAGCGCCGGCACCGGCTTCGGCCGAGGAGATCGGAGGCCGGCGCGAGCCGGCGAAAGGGAGCCCGCCCGATGACGAATCGCGTTTTCTTCAACCATCTCGGTCAGACGATCACGGACATTGCCCGCTCGCGGCGCTTCTACGAAGGGTTGCTGGGATTCAAATTCTGGTGGGACTTCGAGGCGCCGGACGAGCTCGCGAGCAAGGTCCTCATGATCCCGTCGCCCTGCAAGCTGACGGCGACCTACCTCTGGCGCCCCGACCTCGTGCTCAATCTGATGCATTTCGGGGTACCGGAGGCGCGAGAGGCCTACCGGGCCCGGAAGCTGAACGAGCCCGGGCTCTCGCATCTGGCGCTTTCGGTCGAGGACGCCCCCGCGCTGCTGGCGCAGGTCGAATCCTTCGGCGGCAAGGTCCACTCCGAAAGCCGCGGGGCGGAGAGCGCCTGGGGACAGGCGATCTACATCCGCGACCCGGACGGACAGCTGATCGAGATCGTCACGATGGCTTGGCGGGAGAAGCTGCCGCCGCCGCCCGTCTAGACTCGGCCTGCGGGCCGGCTCGCTTCAACCCCTGAACCGTGGACCGAAGAATGCACCCGGCACGATCCCTGCGTAGTCGGAGTTCATGTCGAACCTCGCCTTCGTCGCTCGGCCCCCCTTCTGTCCGAACCCCCGCTGTGATTCCCGAACGAATCCAACCCCCTGGCGCTTTCAGCGCAAAGGCTTCTACCCACGCAGCCAGCCCCCGTATCGCATCCAGCGCTACCGCTGTTCACACTGCGGCCGCTACTTCAGTTCACAGACCTTCGCGACCACCTATTGGCTCAAGCGCCCGAGGCTCCTGGAACTCGTCTTCCACCGCCTCGTCGCCTGCTCCGCCCTGCGCCAGATCGCTCGCGAACACCAGGTCTCGCATTCGACCATCCGGACGCTCTCCGACCGCCTGGGCCGCCACTGCCTCCTCTTCCACGAACGCCTCCGACCCAAAGTGACGCCCACCGAGCCCCTCGTCCTCGACGGATTCAGGACCTTCGAACACAGCCAGTACTGGCCCATGGACGTGAACCTCGTCGTCGGGACTTCACTCTTCGTCTACGGCTTCAACGACGTCGAGCTGCGGCGAAGCGGGACGATGCGGCCCGCTCAGCGGACGAGGCGCGCCGTGCTCGAGAGGCGGTATGGCCGGCCCGATCCGGATGCGACCCGCAAGCGGGTCGAGGCCCTGCTGCGGCGGGTGATTCCAGCGCGGGGGGCGGTCGTGCTGCGAAGCGACGAACACCCGGCCTACGTCCGGGCCATCGCGCGGCTGCGGGACCGGACAATCTTGCATGAGCGGACGAGCTCGAAGGCGGCGCGTACGACGCGCAATCCGCTCTTTGCAGCGAACCTGTCGGACCTGCTGATCCGGCACAGCAGTGCGAACCACAAGCGGGAGACGATCGCGTTCTCGAAGCGGCGGCAGTCGGCGTTGTATCGACTGGCGGTGTGGGTGGTGTGGCGCAACTACATGAAGGGGCGGTCGGAGAACCGACGGCTCGGGCCACCGGCGATGGCGCTCGGGGTGATCGGCGCGGCGCTCACGGCGAGGGGGATTCTTCGCAAGAGGTTGTTTCCGGAGCGGGTCCTGAGGGACCGGGGCTGGCTCTGGGAGTGCTACTTCGGTCGGATTCCGACGCGGGCGATCGCGCGCTGTGCGTCGCATCGGGCGAAGTTCGCGATCTGATCCAATCGACCGAGGGAGCGGCCGATCCGCGAAACGTTTCGTCGAGAGAGGTGCATTCTTCGGTCCACGTCTTACTGGCTGAGCGCGCGAATCGCCTCGAACGTCGCCCGATCGGGTACGGCGAGCAGATCGCCCCCCCGCCGAACGCCCCGCGCGAAGCCAGGAAAGCGCAGCACGAGCTCGCTCCCATCCGCATAACGAAAGGCGATTCGCGCCTCGCGATCGCCGACGGATGCGACCAGCGCGACCCGCGAGAGCCCTTCCGCCCGGCGCCGCCG
>CAUJGH010000344.1 GCA_963169575.1 Myxococcota bacterium
CTTCTCCAGCCGAGCACCGGCTTCGTCTTCTCGGATCTACAGACGCTCGAGGCGACGGATCCCGTCAGCTGTCCGGAACCGGGCTTGGAGGCTGGCCTCGTCGCCGGTCTCGTCGGCATCGGTCTCGTCCGCACGCCCGCCCGGCGTCGTCAGCGCGAGGAGCGCCTCGGCGGAAAGCGCTTCAACGTCGCGACGACGGCGAGGCCGAAGAAGCTGTAGGCGAGTGTGAAGACCCAGGCCGGCGCATCCCAGTAGAGCAGCCGCGACAGCCAGCCCGCGACGAAGCCCTCGCCCTGGCCGAGGCCCGGCTCGCCCGCGCGAATGCGCAGCGCGTGTTCGAGGACGGTCAGCGGGCAGGAAGCGCCGAGCCAGGCCTGCGCGACGACGAAACCGATCGCGACGGCGTGGATCCAGCGAAAGCGCGGCCGGTCCACCCAGTGCCAGCCGAACCCGTGCCCGATCCAGACGGCCGCGAGCCCGAGAACGACGAAGGCGACGAATCCGACATGGAGAACGAGCACGCCATCGGCGAGCCAACGCGCCGCAGCCGGCGAGAGTTCAGGCGTCACCATCGCTCGTTCGCGCGGCCCGCTCGGCTCCGCCCGCGCGCGCAGTCAGGTCGACGGGCGCGTAGTGCAGGACCGTCGGAAACGGGTCGTAGAAATGATGCAGGAGAGCCTTCCACTCGGCATAACGCGGCGAGCCGCGGAAACCCTGTTCGTGGTCCTCGAGCGAATCCCAGCCGACGAGCAGGAGGTATTCGCCCGGACGCTCGATGCCGCGGTGGAGCGTGTGGGATCGGTAGCCGGGCATCGACGCGATGATGGCCTGCGCGGCGGCGAACGCGGCCTCGAAGGCGGACTCCTGCCCCGGGCGGATCGAGAGCGGCGCGACTTCGAGCACCATCGCGAGACGCTAGAGCGTTTCGCCCATCCCAGCGAGCGTGCCGAGAAGAGTGCCCGAAGGCGTGCGAGAGAGCGTGCGAGCGTGCGCCGCGCCGCCCGGCATGCAGAGCGACACCGCTCGGCATGCCGGGATCGAAGCGCGCGCGGCGATCAGGCCTCCCAGCCGATGACCGCCTTCGTCTCCAGGAACTCCTCGAATCCGAAGATGCCCCATTCGCGGCCGTTGCCCGACGTCTTGTAGCCGCCGAAAGGCGCCGAGAAATCGGGCGGCGCACCGTTCAGTGCGATCTGCCCGGCGCGAATCCGGCGCGCGACGTTCCGCGCCCGCTCGAGGCTCCCGGACGAGACATAGCCCGCGAGGCCGTAGCTCGTATCGTTCGCGATGGCGATCGCCTCTTCTTCCGTGTCGTACGGCAGGATCGAGAGCACCGGCCCGAAGATCTCCTCTCGCGCGATCGTCATGTCGTTGCGGACGTTGGCGAAGACGGTCGGCCGAACGAAATAGCCCTTCGCGAGACCGTCCGGCCGTCCCGGGCCGCCCGTGACGAGCGTCGCGCCCTCCTCGATGCCCTTCTGGATCAGGCCCTGGATCTTGTTCCACTGCACTTCGCTGACGACCGGCCCGAGCCGCGTATCCGCCGCGAAGGGATCGCCGACCTTGAGCGACTCCGCCGTCGCCTTCGCGATCGCGACCGCCTGATCGTGCAGCTTGCGAGGAACGAGCATGCGCGTCGGCGAGTTGCAGGACTGACCGCTGTTGAGCACGCAGGCCATCATGCCGCCGCCGATCGCCGCATTCAGATCGACGTCGTCGAGGATGATGTTGGGCGATTTGCCGCCGAGCTCCTGGGTGACGCGCTTGACCGTCGGCGCCGCCGCGCGCGCGATCTCGATGCCCGCGCGGGTCGAGCCCGTGAACGAGACCATGTCGACCTCGGGATGCGTCGAGATCGCCTGCCCGACGGTCGGCCCGTCGCCGTTCACGAGATTGAAGACACCCGCCGGAACGCCCGCTTCGTGAAGGATCTCGGCGACGAGGATCGCGTTCAGCGGCGCGACCTCCGTCGGCTTCAGGATCATCGTGCAGCCCGCCGCCAGCGCCGGCGCGACCTTGCACATGATCTGGTTGATCGGCCAGTTCCAGGGCGTGATCAGCCCGCAGACGCCGACCGCCTCGCGGCGGATCAGCGTCTTGCCGTGCATCTTCTCGAACTCGTAACTCTTCAGCACTTCGATGGTCGCGCCGAGATGCCCGAGCCCCGTCGCGGCCTGCGCCGCCTTCGAGAGCCACATCGGCGCGCCCATCTCCCTCGCGATCGTCTCGGCGAGCTCGTCGAAGCGCTTCTGGTAGACCGCGACGATCCGGCCGAGCAGCGCGAGCCGCTCCTCGCGCGTCGTCTGCGAGAAGCCGTCGAAGGCTCGGCGCGCAGCCTGGGCCGCGAGATCGACGTCCTTCGCGCTCCCGAGCGCGACTTGGGCGATCACCTCCTCGGTAGCGGGGTTGATGACGTTGCCCGTCCGCCCCTCGACCGGATCGACCCAGCGGCCATCGATGTAGAACTGGAGCTTCTTCTGGACGTCCTTCGACATGTCTCGTCTCCTCGGGCGCCTCGCAGCGCGGGCGCCGATGGGCCGGCTCGGGGATGCTGGTTCCGCGCCGGCGGCGCGGCCGATCAGCCCTGGGCCGGCAGGATGATGGACTGGTACTCCGTGTACGGACCGATGCCCTCCGGCCCGAGCTCGCGGCCGATGCCCGATTTCTTGAAGCCGCCGAAGGGCGCATGGAAGTCGAGAATGGTCGCCGAGTTGACGGCGACGCAGCCGGTGCGGACGCGGGCGGCGATGTCCGCCGCGTGCTCGATGTCCTTCGTCCAGACCGAGCCGCAGAGGCCGTAGGGCGAGTCGTTCGCGATCGCGACCGCTTCGTCTTCGCTGGCGTACGGGATCACCGAAAGCACGGGCCCGAAGATCTCCTCCTGGGCGATCTTCATCGAATTGTCGACGTCCGCGAAGACGGTCGGCTCGATGAAATAGCCCTTGGCGAGATCCTTCGGAACGTTTCCGCCGCAGACCGCGCGGGCGCCCTGCGCCTTGCCCGACGCGAGGTAGTCCGCGATGCGGTCGCGCTGGCGCGCGCTGACGACGGGGCCGACGTTCGTCGCCGGATCCAGCGCGTCGCCGAGCTTCATCGCGCCGACCGCGGCGCCGAGGGCCTCGACGATCTCCTTGTAGCGCGAGCGCGGCGCCAGGATACGCGTCTGCGCACCGCAGGCCTGGCCGTTGTTGAGCAGCGCCGAGCCGAGCAGCGGCTGCAGCGCCGCGCCGAGATCGACGTCCTCGAGCACGATCGCCGCCGATTTGCCGCCGAGCTCGAGCGTGCAGCGCTTGATCTGCTCGCCGCAGATGCCGCCGACGCGGCCGCCCGTGACGGTGCTGCCCGTGAAGCTGACCTTGTCGATGCCGGGATGGCGGACGAGGTATTCGCTCGTCTCGCGCCCCGCAGCGACGACGTTGATGACACCGGGCGGGAGCCCGATCTCTTCGACGGCCTCGGCGAGCAGGTACGCATCGAGTGCCGTTTCGGGCGAGGCCTTCAGCACCATCGTGCAGCCCGCCGCGATGGCTGCGGCAACCTTGCAGCCGATCTGGTGCAGCGGCCAGTTCCACGGCGTGATCAGGGCGCAGACGCCCACGGGTTCACGACGGACCATCGACGT
>CAUJGH010000345.1 GCA_963169575.1 Myxococcota bacterium
GCGATCGCCGCGGCGACGACACCGCGCGGCCCGAGCCAGGCGGCGAAGATGCGCTCGCGGGTCGAGAGGTCGGAGCCGCGCGCCGACCAGAAGACGCCGATGGGGCGCACGACGAACGCGAGCACGCCGACGGTCGCGACCCCGGGCCACCCGAGCGCGAGCACGGTCGAGAGCCGCACGTCCGCCGCGAGCAGCACGAAGAGCATCCCGATCAATCCGATCGTCAGCTGCTCCTGGAACTCGCCGACGACCCGGGCCCGCCGCGGGGCCAGGTTCGCGAGCGCCGCGGCGGCGACGATCACCGCGAGGATGCCGCTCTCGGGGAGCACGGATTCACAGAGCGCGAACCCCGCGAGCGCACCGCCGAGGACGACGAGGTTCTCGAGTCCCGCCGGAACCACGCGCGGCACCCGCAGCAGCAGCGTCATGAGACCGCCGATCGCGAGGCCGGCCCCGGCGCCGAACGAGAGGCGCAGGACGAGGCCGAGCAATCCGTTCGCGAAGCTGCCGAGCGTCCGTTCGACGACGATCTCGAGCACGACGGCGGCGACGATCGCGCCGATCGGATCGATCAGCAGGCCTTCTGCTTCGAGCACCGTCGCCAGCCGGTTGTGGACGGGGACGAGCCGCAGCAGCGGACGAACGACGGTCGGCCCGGTCACGATCACGAGCGCGCCGTAGAGCAGGGCGCGCTCGAGCGGCCAGTCGAGCAGCCAGTGGGCGGCGAGACCGCCGCCGCCGACCGTGATCAGCGCGCCCGTCGTGATCAACCTCCGGACCGGCGTGGCGGCGAGGCGAAGTCGACGAAGCTCGAGTCCCAGCCCGCCCTCGAACAGGATCACCGCCACCGCGAGCGCGACGAAGGCCGACAGTCCCTGGCCGAGAGAAGAGGGATGGATCCAGCCGAGCCCATCCGGGCCGAGCGCGACGCCGGTCGCGAGCAGCAGCACGATGCTCGGCAGACGCAGATGGCGCGCGACGACGTGGGCGGCGACGCCGGCGCCCAGAGCGAGAGCGAAGGTGTATTCGGCGGTGAACGGGCTCATCGGCTCCCGGGCGTCATCGAATCGTGGATTCGGGAAATCGCGGATTCGCCGTCCGGACCGTCGGCGAGCTGCGCGACGGCGGGGGCGGCGAAGCCGGTTCGGAACCAGCCTAATCCAGGTCGAGGCTCTTGCGCGAGGCTGCTAACCGTTGCGAAGCGCGAGGGCGGGTACGAAGCGTACGAAATTCGGCATCGACGATGCGCTCGAAAGGACGGAAAATGGGCAAGCTGGACGGCAGGCGTGCATGGGTCACCGGCGGCGGGACCGGGATCGGCTTCGGATGCGCTCGCGCCCTCGCTGCCGAGGGGGCGGAGGTCACCCTTTCGGGGCGGCGGGTCGACGTGCTCGAACAGGCGGCCGCGCGGCTCCGGGCCGAAGGCTTCGAGGTCGCCTTCGTCGGCTGCGACATCACCGACGAAGAATCCGTCCGTCAGGCCGTCGCCTTCGCCCGTCGCGGCGGCCGCCTCGACGTCCTCGTGGCGAACGCGGGGAGCGGCTTTCCCGGCGCGATCCTCCAGATGGACGCTGCGGCCTGGGATTTCTGCCTGAAGCTGAACGTGACGGGCACGGCGCTCTGCATCAAGCACGCCGGTCTCGTGATGAAGGAGGGCGGGGGCGGCAGCATCGTCGCGATCTCGTCGACCTCGGGGACGAAGGTGCAGCCTTGGCTCGCCCCCTACGTCGTCTCGAAGCGGGCGCTCGACATGCTCGTGCGCTGCGCGGCGGTCGAGCTCGGCCCGCATGGGATCCGCGTCAACTCGGTGCAGCCCGGTTATGTCCCGACCGAGGTCATGGAGGTCGTGACCCCGCCGGAGCTCCACTCGACCCTCGAGGCGGCGGCGCCGCTCGGGCGCGCAGGGACGCCGGCGGACATCGGCCGATGCATCGCGTTCCTCGCGAGCGACGATGCGGGCTGGATCACGGGGCAGGTCTTCGGCGTCGACGGCGGGCTCAACGTGCCCGTCATGCCCAGCATGGGCGCGATGGCGAAGCTCGTCTACGGCGAGGAGATCGTCGAGGCGATGGCGCTGCCGGATCTGACGGCGCTGCCCGGGCGGGGGCGCGGCTGATGCCGTGCGCGGCGATCGGCGCTAATGCCGGATCCGCTCCGCGACGAGGACCTTCTCGAGGGCGGCGAAGAACTGCTGATAGGCCTCGGGCTCCTCGACCGGCCGCAGGTAGTACTGCGCCGAGGCGCGCACGATGAGTTGCTCCGCATTGCGCGGCCGCACCGTCACCGTCAAGCGGACGAGATCGCTGCGCCGCTGGAACGGCCCCCAGGTCCGGTAGCTGCGGTTCAGGACGACGAGCGCCTCTTCGTCGTACATCAGGTACGAGGGCAGTCCCGCGTCGCCCGGGCGCTCGAGGTCGAGGAATCGCTTCGCCGACACGACGCCGAGCGTCTCGTCGACGACCTCGAGCTGGAATCCGACGTCCTGGAGCGTCGCCACGATCGCCTCGATCATCGCGATCCGATCGGTCGTGTCGAAGACGCGGCTCTGGGCGTTGCGGACCTTGACCTGGCTCGCCTCGGCGAGCCAGATCTGCTGGGTCGCGTCGCCGAGTAGCTCATGGCGCTCGACGTAGCCGCAGCCGTTGCCACCGCCTGCTCCGAGGGCGAGGCAGAGGGCGAGCGCGAGCCGGCGGGGCCTCGCCGATCGCCTGGGAGGACGTCGTTCGTCGCCGCGCAGAGCGGCTGCGGGGTCGACGCCGAGGCCGGGGCGGGCCACGCGCTCAATCCCTTCCGATGAACAGCGAGCGCTCGAGGGTCGCGAAGAAGTTCCGATAGACCTCGGGATCGGTGATCGGCTGGTTGTTGAAGATCGCGTTCGCCCGGATCGTGGTCTGCTTCTCGCCGAGGCTCCGGACGGTCACCGTGATCCCGACGACGTCGTAGAAGTTCGGCTCGGCGAAGCGCGCTCCCGTCACGAGCCCGAGCGGCTCGTTCGCCCGCTCGATGATGAATCCGAGATCCTGGAGCGCCGAGATCACGGCGCGCATCGCGACCATGCGATCGGTCACGTCGAAGCTCCGAGTCTGCATGTTCCGGATCTTCATCTGCTCTTCGGTGGGGGCGAGCAGGGGCGCCGAGGGCGCCGGCGGCGGCGAGGTGCAGGCTGCCTGGAAGAGCGCCGCCGCGACGATCAGGACGAGAAGGCGAGCTGCTCTCGCGCGCATGGGACCCACTCCTCAGATTCGCTGGGCTTCGAGAAAGACGGCCTTGGACAGGCGCGCGTAGAACTGCTGGTAGATCTCCGCATCGCGGATCATCTCCATCCGCTGCTCCCCGGGAAGGATCACCTGGTTGCCTGCGTGTCCGTCGCCCTTCCAGACGAGGCGGTAGAAGACGATGCGGACTTCCTGCTCCCGATCTCGGGCGTCGATCGGGCGCGCGGTCAGGGAGGCGTTGATCTGCTGGTGCAGGTCGACCGGCAGGATGATCAGGGTGTTCGAACTCGAGCCGCCTGCGGCCCCCGCGAGCGCCGAGAGCATGCCGGTCAGAATCGCGACGACGCCGCGCCGGATCTCCTGGCCGCGCTCCCGGGCGCTTCGCTCCTTCGCGGCGCGGAGGAATCCGAGCGCACGATCCGCTTCGGTGACCTGGAAGCCGAGGTCCTGCAGCACCGCGGCGGAGGCCGAGAGCAGCTCGTCGGCGCTCGGCGTCTCGAATCGACGGGTCTGGGCAGCCTTGTTGGCGGCGCTCTCCGGGGCGAGGGCGAAGAGCTCGAGCGGGGTCGTCTTCGGTGCCGAATAACAACCAGACACTGCGACACAGATCGCGACCAGGATCGCGAGGCCCCGCCCCGTTTCGCCGATCGACGGCCCGATCGAGCGCCCCGCGCCGGGCCGGGAGCCTCGGGCGCTAGAACTGGGAGAAGTTGTAGGCAAAGTCGCGGACCGTCTTGTTCTCGTCGAACTTGATGATGATCGTCAGCGTCTTCTGGGTCCGGGTCCGCTCGCGCTGGCTCGACTGGCCCCCGAAGATGATGATCGAGCCGCCGATCGAGTTGGACGTATCCACGCTGTCCGACGAGACCTTGTCGTAGATCCAGACCTCGCGTCGCTCCTCGTCGGTCGTCACGATGTTGGGCGAGCCGAGGATCTCGGCGACCGCGGCCGCCGACATGCCGACCTTGATCTCGCCCTGGACCCGGCCGACGGTCAGCTGTTCGGCCTTCTCTGCCGGCGGCTCGGGGTGGCGGCAGCCGCCGATGCCGATCAGGGTCGCCAGCGAGCCGATCGCGATCGCCGCGACGAGGGAGAGGGAGCGGATCCGGGAGCGATGCATGGTGCGGGCCTCCGTACGGTTGGGAACAACATGACACAGGCATTCCGGGGTCGCCCGCGCGCGACCGGGGCGGGCCGAGAGACCTAACGCCGGCCGCGCCCGGGGTGGGTGAATCGGAGCGCCCGGGAAGGATCGACATGGCCGGCCTCGGCGAGCCAGCGCACGGTGTCGTAGAGGGATTCCAGCGTCGGGCGGAAGCCGAGGCCGAGCGCCCGCGTCGTTTCGCTCGCGTCGAGCGGGGCCCATTGGGTCGCGAAGCGCGAGGCTTCGCGCGAGACGACGGGATCGATCTCGACGCCGACGTAGCGCCGCAGCTGGTCGCCGACGCGGCCGGCGAGGCGGATCGCCCGGCCGGGGACCTCGAAGCGCGGGATCCGCACGCCGGCGGCCTGATCGAGCTGTTCGGCGAACTCGGCCCAGGGCAGGTATTCGGCGGCCGTGACGAATCGGCCCGGCGCGGGCGCGCGCTCGACGAGCGCGGCATGGACCGCCGCGAGGTCGCGCACGTCGACGGTCTGCAGGCCCGAGCTCGTGATCGCCACGCCGTCGCGCAGCATCATCGCGATGCCCTTCACGCCCTCGGAGAGGCCGGGATCGTCGGGGCCGATGACGCCGGGGGGATAGGTGATCGCGATCGGCGCGCCGCGATCCTGCAGCTCGCGGATCCGAAGCTCCGCGGCCACCTTGGAGGCGGCGTAGGCGTCGCCGTTCTCGATGATCGGGGTCTGCGCGTCCGCGCGCTCGCGGCCGCGTGTATCGAAGACGGTCGTCGACGACAGATGCACGATGCGTTCGATGCCGCTCTCGAGCGCGCGCTCGACGAGTCGGCGGATCGCGAGGACGTTCTCCCGCGCGACGCGACGGGCCTCCCGCGCGGATGCGGCGAGGGCGACGGGGGCGGCCGTATGGACGAGACCGTCGCATTCCCTCAACGCGCGGGCGGTATCGGGCGCGGAGATCAGGGATCCGACGACGAGATCTTCGAGCACGGCGGGGTCGTGCTGCCAGAGGCGCTCGGCCTTCTTCGCGTCGCGGACGAGCAGCCGGACGTCGTGGCCGCCGGCGCGCAGGGCGCGGACGGTATGAGAGCCGATGAAGCCGGTTCCGCCGGTCACGAGGATGCGCATGGTCGCCTCGGTCGGATGCCGTGCGGTCCGCCGCGGGTCCCCGACCGCTCGACAGCATTCCCCAGAAATGCGAAGGGCGCCCGGACCCGGAGTCCGGACGCCCTTGCGATCCGCGATCCGCCGGAAGCTAGGCCTTGATCTTGGCGCTCGCCGCCTTGACCGTCTTCACGATCACGCTGGCCACCTTGTAGGGGTCGGCGTTCGAGGCCGGTCGGCGATCCTCGAGCCAGCCCTTCCAGCCCTTCTCGACGGTCGCGATCGGGATGCGGATCGAGGCGCCGCGATCCGACACGCCGTAGCTGAACTTGTCGATCGACTGGGTCTCGTGGGCGCCGGTGAGGCGCTGGTCGTTGTCGGCACCGTAGACCGCGATGTGCTCCGCGATGACCGGCTCGAAGGCCTTGCAGATCTGGTCGTAGACCGCCTGGCTGCCGCAGGTGCGCAGCAGGGTGTTCGAGAAGTTCGCGTGCATGCCCGAGCCGTTCCAATCGCCCTTGATCGGCTTCGGCTGCAAGTTGATCGAGTAGCCGTGGCTCTCGGCGGTCCGCTCGAGCAGGTAGCGCGCGACCCAGGCCTCGTCGCCGGCGCGCTGCGCGCCCTTCGCGAAGACCTGGTACTCCCACTGGCCGCACATCACCTCGGCGTTGATGCCCTCGACGTTCAGGCCCGCCTCGAGGCAGATGTCGAGATGCTCTTCGACGATCTCGCGACCGAAGGCCTTGCCCGCGCCGACGGAGCAGTAGTAGGGGCCCTGGGGCACGGGGAAGCCGCCGGGAGGGAAGCCGAGCGGGCGCTGGTGGTTCAGATCCCAGATGCAGTACTCCTGCTCGAAGCCGAACCAGAAGTCGTCGTCGGGATCGTTGATCGTCGCGCGGCCGTTGGAGGGATGCGGGGTTCCGTTGGCGTTCAGCACCTCGGTCATCACGAGGAAGCCGTTCTCGCGGGCCGGATCCGGAAAGAGCGCGACGGGTTTGAGGAGGAGATCCGACGAGCCGCCCGGCGCCTGCTCCGTCGACGAGCCGTCGAACGACCAGACGGGGCAGTCCTCGAGCTTGCCGCTGAAATCTGCGACGATCTTCGTCTTGCTGCGCAGGCTCTGGGTCGGCTTGTACCCATCGAGCCAGATGTATTCGAGCTTGGACTTCGTTCCCATGTTCGGGGGATCTCCATTCGGTGATATGAGGTCTTGGTACGGTTCTGGAGGACTCGGCTTGGGAGCCGCGGAACCATTGAGCAACGACTGTGCCAAAGGCGGGGCAGCTTCTCAATCGACGAGGCGGGCGGCCTGAAGCGCACGAGAACGAATCCAGGCGGGTTTCCCGCCGCTCGGGCAATCGGTCGGAGATGGCTCAAGCGGGCCGGCGAGCGGAGCGCTGCTCATTGGCTGGGCAGGCTGCCTTGGAAATGTGCAGGATCCGGCACGCCCGGGCCGTGCCGCAATCGCCCGCGCCGGGGTCTTGCGCGAGACTGCGGCGGCGGGCGACCGGAGGCCGGGCCACGCTCGGGGGGCGACATGATCGAGCGAACGGGGTGGGGGGAGCGGCGGATGCTCGAAGCGGGCCTGGGGCGGCCGGTCCGGATTCCGGGCCGGGGCATCTCGACCTGTT
>CAUJGH010000346.1 GCA_963169575.1 Myxococcota bacterium
CCCCGGCTGCATCTCGGGGCGATCGTTCGGGCCCGGATCGATCGGCCGTTCGTTGTGGCCCGAGAGGAAGTAGATCTTCTTGTCCTTGCTCTTCGCCAGCTTCAGCAGGGCGTTCGTGATCGCGCTCTCGCTGAACTCCGAGAGGTTCGTCGCCTCGCCCGAGGCGAGCGAGATCCGCACCACGCCCCGCGCGAGATCGTCGGTCGTCAGCCCGAGCTCCTCGACCATCCCGGGCGCCTCGTTCGGATCGACGAAGGCGAGCTCGATGCGATCGCCGCCGCCCGCGCGCCCTTCATAGGCGTAGCGGTCGAGCAGGTCGCGCACGGGGGGCGCCTCGCTCGCGGCGAAGAAGGCCGTGATCTGGACGTCGGACTCGAGGCCGGCGATCAGGTCCTTCGTCTGCTGCGAGAGGGTATGGACGCCGGCTTCGCTGACGTCGAAGCGATGGGCGTGACGAACGGAGAGGAACGCCAGCAGGCCGAGGATCGCGATGCCGAAGACCGCGCCGAAGATCGCGCTCGAGCCGTAGCGTCCGGCGCGCCGCGTCGCCCCGGACCGGACCCGCTCGCGCAGGGTATCGAGGCTCATGAAGACGGCCGCCGCGAGCAGCAGGACGCCCGCGACCAGGTTGCCGACGATCCAGATCGGATCGGCGAAGGGCTGCAGGAGCGCGAGCAGCGCCGTCAGGAGCCCGAAGCCGAGGGCGACCAGGCCGAGCCCGGCCAGGAGAGCTGCGATGCCCGTCATCTAGCGCCACCTCGCCGATTCGATCACGGTCTTCGAGAGCAGCAGGAAGATCGCGCTGGCGACCCCGTAGTAGGCGAGATCGCTCGTGTCGATCAGACCCTGCAGCATGCGGTCGACGTGGCTCCCCGTCGCCATCCAGCGGATCACCTCGGCGACCGCGGACTCGCTCGGGACCCCGCTCCCCGACATCGAGATGTCGACGATGAAGGGCAGCATCATGCCGAGGATGAGCAGCAGCACGAAGGTGAAGATGAAGGCGACGAGCTGGTTGCGGGTCACGGACGAAGCGAAGACCCCGACCGCGACGTAGGTCACGCTGACGAGCCAGAGGCAGAGCATCCCCGACAGCGTCCTGCCGAGCTCCGGATCGCCGTAGAAGAAGAGCAGCGCCGGAAAGAAGCCGGCGATCGCCGTCATGATCGTGACGAACTCGACGCCGGCGAGGAACTTCCCGAGCACGATGTCCCAGATCGAGATCGGGCTCGTCAGCAGCAGCTCGTCGGTTCCGTTCGCCTTCTCGCTGGCGACGAGGCCCATCGTCACCGCCGGCAGCAGGAAGAGCACGATGACCCACATCGAGCCGATGAAGGGCTCGATCAGCTGATCGTTCAGGTTCATCGTCTCGAGACGGTCGAGCATCTGGAGCTGCTGGAGGCGGAACTGCTGCTCGTGGAAGCCGTAGAGGCTCGCGAGGAAGAAGGTCCCCGCGATCACCGACCAGAGCGTCAGCACGACGTAGGCGACCGGCGAGACGAAGAGCGAGCGGAGCTCGCGCGATGCGATCGTCGCGACGTGTCTCATGCCGCCCCCTTCTCGAGCGCGTCGCTCGCGTCGCGGGTCATGACCCGCGTGAAGACCTCTTCGAGGGAGACGCCACCGGTCGTCAGCTCGGCGAGCGGCTGGTCGAGGATCTTCCGACCGCGGCCGATCAGGATCACGCGCTGACAGATCGCCTCGACCTCGGGCAGGATGTGCGTCGAGAGGATCACGGTCTGGTTGCCCGAAGCGGCGAGATCCCGGATCAGCGCGCGGATCTCGCGGATCTGGATCGGATCGAGGCCGACGGTCGGCTCGTCGAGGACGAGGACCTGCGGATCGTGGACGATCGCCTGCGCGAGGCCGACGCGCTGGCGATAGCCCTTCGAGAGCTGGCGGATCTCCCGGCGGCGAACCCCGAGGAGCCCGCAGCGCTCGAGGGCGCGGTCGACGGCCTCGCGGCGCTTCGCCCGGGGCACGTCCTTGAGGCGCGCCACGAAGTCGACGTACGCGGCGGGCGTCATCTCGGGATAGAGCGGCGGCGTCTCGGGCAGGTAGCCGATCGCCCGGCGCGCGGCGGTCGCGTCGGAGAAGACGTCGTGGCCCGCGATGCGCGCGGTGCCGTCGGTCGCCGGCAGGAATCCCGTCAGGATCCGCATCACCGTCGTCTTGCCCGCACCGTTAGGCCCGAGGAATCCGACGACCTCCCCCGCGCGCACGCCGAAGGAGAGGCCGCAGACCGCCTCGTGGTCTCCGAAGCGCTTGTGAAGTGCTTCGACGTCGATCGCGAGCGGCGCCGGAGGACCCCCGGACCGTCCCTGCTCGTCTCTGGTCATCGAGAACACCCCCTCTCGTCCCGCTCTCGTCCTGATCTCGTCCTGCTCTCTCGTGTACGCCGGCTCGTCAGCCGGCGCACGTGCCGTCGATGAGGCGTCCGACGCTGCGTCCGCCCGGTCGGTTCGAAGGGAGGGGGCCGGCCCGAGTCCCCCGTCGACGACGAACCCGTGGCGAACGATGCCCGCGCCGACCCTCGGGCGCGCGAATTCTTCGCAATCCCACCAAACACGTCAAGACGCGAAGGCCCCTCGTCCGCGAATGACGCTCGCCGGTTTCGCGGATACCCTCCGCCGTCTGCTCGAGGTCCTCCCCCTGCGCATCGCACTCGTCGTCGAACGCTTCGCACCGGGCACCGGTGGGGTCGAGAACGTGGCCTGGCAGGTCGCCCGCGAGCTCGCACGCCAGGGCGAAGACGTGACCATCGTCGCCCGCGAGGCCGAGCCCGCCGACGCGATCCGCCGCCAGATCGTGGCGGCTCCGGGGCGCCGGAGCCCATTTCGCACCTTCGCCTTCTCTCGCGCCGCCGCCCGCGCGACGCAGGCGAGCCGCTTCGACGTCGTCCACAGCTTCAGCCGCACGCGCTGCCAGGATCTCTACCGCGCCGGCGGCGGCCGCCATGCGGACTACCTCGAACGCATGCACTCGCCGCTGGGCCGGAGCCTCCGCGGCCTGCTCCCCCGCCATCGCAGCCTGATCGCCCTCGAGCGCCAGGTCTTCGCGGATCCCGCCCAGCGCATCCAATGCGCCTCCCGCCTCGTCGCCGATCGTCTCGCGCAATGCGAGGGCGTCGACCCCGAACGCATCCTGCTCCTGCCGAACGCCGTCGACGCTGAGCGCTTCGATCCCGAGCGCAATCGCGCCGCCGGCCAGGCGCTGCGCCGCGCGCTCGACGCGAGCGCCGAGCGGAACTGGCTTCGTCCCGCCACGGGCTGGCGCCGCAAGGGACTCGCCGAGGCCCTCGCCGCGATCGCGCGACTCGGCGATCCCGGCCTTCGTCTCTGGATCGCCGGGCGCGACGATCCCGCGCCCTGGCGCCGCCGCGCAGCGCGCGCGGGCATCGGCGACCGGGTCCGCTTCCTCGGTCCGCGCAGCGATCTCGAAGTCGTCTATGCCGCC
>CAUJGH010000347.1 GCA_963169575.1 Myxococcota bacterium
CGAAGCGTGGCGTGCGCGTGAACTGCGTCTGCCCGGGCGGCGTGATGACGCCGATGACGCAGGCGGGCTTCAACGTCGAGGGCGGGATCGATCCGACGCTGATGGCGCGCATCGCGCCGCTGATGCCCCGGGTCGGCAAGCCGGAGGAGATCGCCGGCGTCGTCGCATTCCTCGCATCGGACGAAGCGGCCTACGTGACGGGCTCCGCCTATCGCATCGACGGCGGCCAGACCTGCTAGGCGGCCGGGGCGCGATCTCTTCGGCCTCCCCCGCCTGGCAGCGAGCGCGCCTACCAGGCGTTCTCGTCCCGGCCGAGAGCGCGCAGCCGATCCTTCACGGGCAGCGGCGGGAACTCCGACGTATCGCCGCGGCGGAGCTTCGCGACGTGGTCTCCGTCGGCGGCCCAGACGTGGCAGGTATTCAGGTTGCCGGCGATGCGCTGCTCGCGTTCGGCGGGGCTGATCCGCGTCTCGCGGCCGCCCATCGTCGTCTTGTCCCGCACGGAGAGGGACCAGAGCGCCTGCACGACGGCGGGCGCGAGCGCCTGGAGCAGGGCGTTCGTATGCGTGCAGCCGCGGCTCTGCCCGAAGAGCTCGCGGACCCGCGCGTTGAAGCCGCGCGCGATCGACAGGCCCTCGAGCTTCGCGTAGGCCTCGGCGATCAGCGGACAGCCCGTATGGGGATGGGTCGCGAAGGCGACGCGGGCGCTCGTGATCGTCAGGCCGGGATGGCTGACCCGCAGCTCGATCTGCATCTGGTGGATCTCGAGCTCCTCGGCGTCGTCTTCGATGTAGAGGCCGGGGGGCTTGGTATCGGAGACGGCGGCCCGGACGAGCATCTCGCCCTCACTGACGCGGTAGACCCGGGTCTCGTAGCGGCGGGTATGGATCAGCTCGAGCTCGGCGTCGTCGGGGAGCAGGGATCGATTCGGCATGGCGTCTGGTTTTAGCACGCCCGTCGGCCCGGGAGGCCGGCACGCCGCGGCGGAGAGCCGGCCCGAAGCCGGCCGACACCGGCACGCCCGGGCGGTCGGGAGCCCGGTCCTGCGCCTTGAACGGCCCGCTTCGGCCGCTTCACTGCACAGCCCGCAGGCATGCCCTGCTCAGCCCGTGCGCAGTCTTCGGCCCAGGCTCGCGCAGAGGCGAGCACGCGATGGCACACACCTTGCTCATGTGCGGGCGTGTCGCGGACCGGATTCCGATTCCCAACCCGCTGGAGGCCCCGATGTCCCTGCTCGCCCGACGGATCGCTTTCGCCCTTCCCCCGCTGGCCCGACGGCTCGCGTTCGCGCTTCCCCCGCTCGCCGCTCTGGTCGCTTCGGCCCCGGCGTTCGCGCAGGACGGGCCCCCGGTCGTCGATTCGGGGGACACCGCCTGGGTCCTCACCGCGTCGGCCCTCGTCCTGATGATGACGCTGCCCGGCCTCGCGCTCTTCTATGGCGGCCTCGTCCGCGCGAAGAACATGCTGAACGTGCTGGTGCAGTGTTTTGCGGCGGCCGCGGTCGTCGGCGTCTTCTGGATCGTCGCGGGCTACAGCCTGGCCTTCAGCGGCGACGGCGCATTCTTCGGCGATCTCTCGAACCTGATGCTGCGCAACGTGGGGCTCGATTCCGTGACCGCCAACTTCGCGTCCCCGTCCCGCAACATCCCCGAGTACATCTTCGTGATGTTCCAGGGCATGTTCGCGATCATCACGCCGGCGCTGATCATCGGCGCGGTCGTCGAGCGCATGCGATTCTCGGTCTTCATCGCCTTCATGCTGCTCTGGATGGTCTTCGTCTACTGCCCGGTGGCCCACATGGTCTGGTCGGGGCCCGGCTACCTCTTCGGCAAGGGGGCGATCGATTTCGCCGGCGGCCTCGTCGTCCACATGACGAGCGGGATCTCGGCGCTGGTCGCGGCGATCATGGTCGGCAAGCGCAAGGGCTACGGGAAGCAGTCGATGGCACCGCATAGCCTTCCGCTCTGTCTGACGGGCGCCGGTCTGCTCTGGGCCGGCTGGTTCGGGTTCAACGCGGGCAGCGCGCTCTCCGCGAGCCCGCTCGCCGCCCTCGCCTTCGTCAACACGAGCACCGCCGCCTCGATGGCGACGCTCTCCTGGGGCGCCATCGAATGGCTGCATCGCGGCAAGCCGACCGCCCTCGGCGCGGCGACCGCCGCCGTCGCCGGTCTCGTCGCGATCACCCCGGCCTGCGGCAACGTCGGCCCCGGCGGCGCGCTCGCGATCGGCTTCGGGGTCGCGCTGCTCTGCTATTGCACCGTGACCTTCCTGAAGCCGATGATCGGCTACGACGACTCGCTCGACGCCTTCGGCGTCCACGGCGTCGGCGGGACCTTCGGCGCGATCGCCTCCGGCGTCTTCGCGACGACCCTGGGCGGTGGCGCGACGAAGGCGGCGCAGATCCTGATCCAGCTCGAAGGCGTCCTGATCGTCGCCGTGCTCGCGCCCGTCGCGACCTTCCTGATCCTGACGGTCCTGAAGCTCGTGTTCGGAACGTTGCGCGTCTCGGAGGAAGAGGAGTTCAACGGGCTCGACCTCTCGGCCCACCACGAGAGCGCCTACGCCTTCGGCACGGGAGCGCAGTCCGAGTAGTCGGGACCTCTCTCCAGGAAAGTCGCCAACACCGGTTCCGAAAGAGGCGGCGAAGGAGACGGCAGAGCGGGCGTCGGAAGGCGCCCGCTCAGTCGTCGACGCCGTACTCGCCGCCGAAGTACAGATCGAGCAGCGGCCGCTCGCTCGGCGGGACGAACACGCAGACGTGGTCGCCCGCCAGCAGCAGCGTGCTCCCCTTCGGCACGAGCAGGTCGGGTCCGCGCACGATCAGCGTCACGAGGCAGCCCTCCGGCAGCTCGAGGCCGCGGAGGTCCGAGCCTGCGACCGCGCTCGACGGCTCGACGTGATACCAGACGAACTCGCCCGGAAAATCGCGCAGCGAGACGAGCTCGACATGGGCCGAGGGCGAGGGCGCATGGGGTACCGCGAGGCCGAGCCTCCTCGCGAGCGCGACGACCGTCGCCCCGGGAATCACGCTGCTGACGAGCACGACGAAGAAGACGAGATGAAAGAGCTCGGCTCCGCCCGCGACGCCGCGCACGACGGGATAGGCCGCGAGGATGATGGGCACCGCGCCGCGCAGACCCACCCAGGAAACGAAGACCTGTTCCCGCACCGGCGTGCCGAGCGCCTTCATGACGGGCCAGACCGCGAGCGGACGCGCGACGAAGGCGAGCACCGCCGCGAGCGCGAGTCCCGTCCCGACCACCGGCAGCAGCTGCTTCGGAAAAACGAGCAGGCCCAGCAGCGCGAACATCAGGATCTGCGAGAGCCAGGCGAGCGCGTCATGGACGCGGCGCACCCCGGCGCGATAGGGCATCGCGCCCGCCGCGATCAGGATGCCCGTCCCGTAGACGGCGAGGAATCCGCTGCCACCGATCAAGGTCGCCGAGCTGAAGGAGAGGAAGGCGAGCGCGAGGGTGACGACCGGATAGAGGCCGGCGGCGGGCAGATGGAGCCGCGCGAGGAGCCAGCGCGCTGCGTGGCCCCAGAGCAGTCCGGCCGCCGCGCCGAGCAGGAATTGGCGCGCGAAGAGCAGCGCGACGGCCGACGGCGTCGGCGCCGACGCGAGCGCGTACTCCGTCGCGAGCAGGGTCAGGAAGACGGCCATCGGATCGTTGAGGCCCGACTCGACTTCGAGCGTCGCCGCCGTCCGCTCCTTCAGCCGGACGCCGCCGCCCCGCAAGACCGAGAAGACCGCCGCCGCATCCGTCGACGAAACGACGGCACCCATCAGCAGGGCGATCTTCGGATCGAGCCCGAGCCAGAGCCCGAAGCCCGCCATGACCGCCGCCGTCGCGACGACCGAGACCGTCGCGAGCCAGCCGGCCGCGCGCGCGGCGCGCCGCAGCACGGCCGGGGTCGTGTTGAGACCGCCGTCGAAGAGGATGAGCACGAGCGCGATCGTGCCGAGACGATAGGCGAGCCCGTAATCCTCGAACGGAATGCCGCCGAGCCCCTCCGAGCCGGCCAGCATCCCGAGCAGAAGAAAGAGCAGCAGGACGGGCACGCCGAGCCGGCGCGAGAGCGGGCTCGCCACGACGGCGAGCACGATCAGCCCGCCGAGCGCCGCGAGGATCGCCGCCGTCGCCTCCGGCTCACTCAATCGCCGCCTCCGCCTGCCTGCTTCCGACTCGGGACCACCGACTCAGGAAGTGACGCTGCCGCCGTTGATCTGGAGTGTCTGGCCCGTCATCCAGCTCGACTCGTTCGAAGCGAGATAGACGCAGAGCGCGCCGACGTCCTCGGGGAGGCCGAGCCGGCCGACGGGCACGCCCTTCGCGAGATGCGCCGTCGTCTCCGGCGTGCGCTGGTTGTCGATGAGACCGAGGGCGACGGTGTTCGCGGTGACCCCGGCGCCGGCGTTCTCGAGCGCGAGATGGCGCATGAACGAGATGCCGCCGCCCTTGCCGGCCGCGTAGGGCGAGACGCCGAGCGCGAGCCCGACCATGCCGGCGCCGGAAGAGATCGTGACGATGCGGCCGAAGCGCCGACTGGCCATGCCGTTGATCACCGCATGACAGCAGTTGAGCACGCCGTAGAGATTGACGTCGATGTAGGGGCGCCAGGATTCGGGCGTCGACTCGCGAAAGGGCTGGATGCCCATGCCCTCCGGAATGCCGGCGTTGTTGACGAGGATGTCGAAGGGACCGAGCACCGCCTCGAGCCGCGCGACGTTCTCCGCGACGGCGGCATGATCCGCGACGTCGAAGACCGCGGTCATGGCACGACCGCCGGCCGCGACGATCGTCTGCACCGTCTCCATCGCGCGCACGGCCCGCAGATCGTTGACCGCCACCTTCGCGCCCTGCGCCGCGAGCATGCGCGCGATGCCGGCGCCCACGCCCTGCCCCGCCCCGGTCACCAGCGCCGTCTTCCCCGTCAGATCGAACATCGAGCTCTCCCCTCCATCGACCCGCTCGGCGGGCCGGCCTCACCCTATCACGCCCCGGTCGCCGTCGCGCGCCGCTCCGGGCGCGGCACCGCGCGCGGCGGAGGGTTAACGTCCGGAGCGATCCGAAGGCCGGCCGCCCGGAGCCGGCGAGGAGCAGCGATGGCGACCCCCGAACCGCGAACCGGCCTCGAGCTGCGCAGTCGCATCACGCTCGAGGGCGAGCTCGACCTCTCGCTCGAACGCGCCCTGATCCCGGCGCCCGCCGCCCACGAGATCGTGGTCCGCGTCGAGGCGAGCCCCATCAATCCATCGGATCTCGGGCTGCTCCTCGGCCCGGCCGATCCCGCCCGCGCGGCGCGCCGCGGCGCGGGCGAGAGCGCCGTCCTCACGATCCCGATCGAGGCCGAGCGGCTGCGCGGATTCGAGGCCCGCTTCGGCCAGTCGCTCCCCGTCGGCAATGAAGGTGCGGGCGTGGTCATCGCCGCGGGGAGCAGCGCCGAGGCGCAAGCCCTGCTCGGCCGCACGGTCGGCCTCGTCGGCGGCGCCGCCTGGTCGCAGTTCCGCGTCGTCCCCGCCGCCGCGGTCCTGCCCTTCGCGCCCGGTACGGCGCCGGCCCGCGCCGCTTCGTGGTTCATCAATCCGATGACTGCCCTCGGCATGATCGAGACGATGCGCCGCGAGGGCCATTCGGCGCTCGTTCATACGGCCGCCGCCTCGAACCTCGGCCAGATGCTGCAGAAGATCTGCCTCGCGGACGGGATCCCGCTCGTGAACGTCGTGCGCCGGCCGGAGCAGGAGGCGCTGCTGCGCGGGATCGGTGCGAAGCACGTCTGCAATTCGGGCGAGCCGGATTTCCGCGCGAAGCTCGTCGCCGCCCTCGTCGAGACCGGAGCGACCCTCGCCTTCGACGCGACCGGCGGCGGACCGCTCGCCGGCCAGATCCTGTCGGCGATGGAGACGGCGCTGCAGCAGAAGGCGAGCGGCTACAGCCGCTACGGCACGGCGACCCATAAACAGGTCTATCTCTACGGCCGCCTCGACCGGACGCCGACGATCCTGCCGGGCGATGCGGGCATGGCCTTCTCGATCGGCGGCTGGTTGCTCCCGCCCTTTCTCGGCAAGATCGGTCCCGAGGCGACGGTGCGGCTGCGCAATCGGGTCGCCGCCGAGATCGAAACGACCTTCGCGAGCCATTACAGTGCGGAGATCTCGCTCTTCGAAGTCCTCGATCCGGAAATCCTGCGCGCCTGCGCGCGCCAGGCCACCGGCGAGAAATATCTGATCGTTCCCCAGAAGCCCGAGCGCTCGGGCTGAACCGCAACCCCGCCGATCGAAACGGACCCGAAATGCCCAATCATCCCCATCGCGACGACATCCGCCTGCTCGACCGCTTCTTCTATCTCGATCCCTGGAAGCAGTTCAAATGGATGCGCGACGAAGCGCCCGTCTATTGGGATCCGAGCGCCGACGGCGGGCTCTGGGGCGTCACGCGCTACGAAGACGTCATGACGATCGCGAAGACGCCGGAGATCTTCTGCTCGGGCAAGAGCTCGCGGCCGGAGCGCGACAGCTGGATTCCGTCGATGATCAACCTCGACGAGCCGCTCCATAAACGCCGCAGGAACATCGTGAACCGCGGGTTCACCCCGCGCCGCGTCGCGGACCAGGAAGCCAAGCTCCGCGCGCTGACGCGCAGCCTGATCGACGCCGTCGCGCCGCGCGGCGAATGCGATTTCATGAAGGACATCGCGCGCTGGATCCCGATGGTCGCGATCGGCGACATGCTGGGCGTCGAGCCCGAGGATCGCGGCAAGCTGCTCGAATGGAGCGATTGCCTGCTCGGCGGCGGCGAGATCGGACGAATCGAGGACGACGTGCTCCGCCGCGAGAAGCAGCGCGAGTTCAGCAACGAGTACTTCGCCTATCAAGCGGCCGTGATCGCCGATCGCCGCCAGAACCCGCGCGACGATCTCGTCTCACTGCTCGTCACGGGCGCCGTCGACGGCGACTCGCTCTCCGACGAAGAGGTCCTGCAGGAGAGCCTGCTGATCCTGATCGGCGGCGACGAGACGACCCGCCACGTCATGACCGGCGGCCTCGAGCAGCTGATCCTGCATCCCGACCAGAAGCAGAAGCTGATCGACGACCCCTCGAAGATCGAGGTCGCCGTCGAGGAGATGATCCGCTGGGTCTCGCCGATCCTGAACATGAACCGGACCGTCACCCGCGACACGACGCTCCACGGCGAGAAGCTGCGCGAGGGCGACCGCGTGCTGCTGCTCTATCCCGCCGCCAACCGCGACGAGCGCGAATTCGAGCATCCCGACCGCTTCGACGCCCTGCGCTGGCCGAACCACCACGTCGCCTTCGGCGGCTACGGCGTGCACCACTGCCTGGGCGCGAGCCTCGCGCGACTCGAGCTGAAGATCCTGTTCGAAGAGGTGCTCGCGCGCATGCCCGACGTCCGCTTCGCGAACGACGAGCCGCTCGAGCGACGGCCGAACAACTTCATCACGGGCATCGAGAAGATGCCCGTCGTGTTCACGCCCAGCCGAGCTTCTGCATGACGCCGATCAGGCCGTCGATCTCGGCGAGATCCGAAGTCGCCGTGTTGAGCCAGCATTCCTCGTAGCCGAGCTCGGCATAGGCCTCGAGCGACGCGCGGACCTTGTCCGGCGTCGAGCGATCGACCATCCGGGAGAGCGCCTTCGCCGGCGCGTCGCCCATGACCTTGATGTATTTGTAGACGTAGGCCTTGAGCCGCTCGTCGGCGTTGGGCGCGAGCGAGTACCAGAAGCCGCCGACGCGCCGGGGCGACGTCGTGCGGCCGGCCTTCTCCCAGGACTCGGTGACCCAGTCGTACTGCTGCTTCATCTCGGCAGCGACGCCATTGCCCGACCAGGAGTAGACGCCGTCGGCCCATTTCGAGGCGCGCGCGATCGACTTGGGACCCATCGAGCCCGCGAGGATCTTCGGGCCGCCCGGCTGGACCGGCTTCGGACCGATCGGCTCGGCGCCCTCGAAGGGCAGCTCGCCGGCCCAGATCCGGCGGATTTCCGCGACCTGGGCATCCATGCGCGAATAACGCCCCTCGCGCGGCTTCTCCATGCACTGGTAGTCCTGGGGCCGGCCGCCCGTGCCGACGACGATCGACGTCCGGCCGCCGGCGATGAGGTCGAGGGTCGCCGCGTGCTTCGCGACCTTGATCGCGGGATGCATCGGGAGGACGTAGAGCGTCGGCACGATCTGCACCCGCTTCGTCACGGCCGCCGCCGCGGCGAGGGTCGCCATCATGTCGACCGACGGGCCGACCATGCGCTCGCCGCAGGAGAGCGTCGAGAACGGCCCCTCGTCGATGCGGCGGAACCATTCGAGCATGCGCTCGCGGTCGATGTCGTCCTGGGTATAGGGGAAGCAGAGTCCGATCTTCATGTCCGGGGTTCCAATCGATAGAGGTAGACTTCGGCCACGTTCTCGTTGCGAGGACGCACGCCGTACTTCTTCTTGTAGGCGTCCGCGAAGGTCGCGAACTCCGCCGCTTCCTCGACGCGGATCGCCGTCATCGGATGCAGCTTCCCGCCGACTCGCACCCGCGCCCGCGGGTCGGCCATCAGGTTCTCGACCCAGCTCGAGCGGTTCGCGCCGGCATGCACGTAGAGCCGGTCGCCGAGGCCGACCGCCCAGATGTTGATCGAGTAGGGATCACCCGGGCGGGTCTCGAGCTGGATCGTGGAGATCTCGTCGCTGAACGACCAGTCGGCCGGCGCGGCTTCGACGGGACCCGACAGCTCGCCGCCGGGCAGGAGCAGCACCGGCCCGCAACCGAGCAGGCAGAGAAGCGCGAACGGACCCGTCGCCATCCAGGCAGACCAGCTTTTCATGGCGCCGACGATACCCGTCCGAGCGCGAATTGGCTGCTCTATGCTGCCGGCCATGCCGACGCCCGAAACGCCGTCCGCCTCGAGCGGGGCCCACACGAAGGTCTCGCTCGCGACCCTCGCTGCCTACGCCTCGCCGATGATCGCGGTCAACTTCTCGCTCGTGCTCTTCATGAGCTACGTCAACAAATACGCGGTCGACGTGCTGCTGATTCCGCCGGTCGCGATGGGCATCATCTTCGGAATCGGCCGGCTCTGGGACGCGGTGACCGACCCGATGGCCGGGGTCTGGAGCGACCGGACGCAGCACGCCTGGGGCCGGCGCCGCCCCTGGATCGCGGCTTCGGCGATCCCGGTCGCCGTCTCGGGCTACATGGTCTGGGCCCCGCCCGAATCGCTCTCGCCGGCCCTCCTGATCGCCTGGATGACGGTCGCAGTCTTCGCCTTCAATCTCGCGATCACGATCTTCGCGACCCCCCATCAGGCCCTCGGCGCCGAGCTGACCGTCGACAGTCATGCCGTCTCGCGCATCTTCGCCTGGCGCCAGGCGGCGGGCTATGTCGGCATGATCGGCTGCCTCGTGCTGGGCATGCCCGCGCTCATGACGGCGCCGGATCGGCGCGCGCTCGCCGCGAACTTCGCCCTCGTCTGCGGCATCGCCGTCGTCGCATCGATCGCGATCTCCGTCGCGGTGCTCCGTGAGCCGACGGGCAATCGCCGGCGCAGCGGCGCATCGAACGGTGCCATCGCCCGCGACGTCTGGCGCAATCGCTATTCGCGCAAGCTCCTGATCCTGATCTTCATCGAACACACGGGCTCGGGCGCCAGCATGGTCGTCGCGCCCTTCCTGATGCAATACGTGATCGGATTGCCGGGCAAGATCGGCGAGATCTTCCTCTTCTACGTCGGCTCGTCGCTGCTCTCGTTGCCGCTCTGGGTCTGGCTCGCGCGCCGGATCGGCAAGAAGGGAAGCTGGCTCGTCGGGACGGTGGCGGGCATCGCCGGCTACGCCTGTCTCTTCTTCGTCGGCGAGGGCGATCTGCGCTGGATGCAGATGGTCGTCACGCTGACGGGCGCCTGCTCCGCCTGCGGCAACGTCATGGGCCAGTCGATCCTCGCCGACGTGATCGACGCGGACGAGCTCGAGACCGGCGATCGCAAGGAGGGCGCCTACTACTCCGCCTTCACCTTCCTCTACAAGACCTCGAGCGGCATCATGGCGATGATCACGGGCTTCACGCTCTCGTGGGTCGACTTCGTGCCGAACGCCCCGTCACAGTCCGAGGCCGCACGGCTCGCGATCCGCAGCCTCAACGCGATCGCACCGCTCGTCAGCATGATCATCGGCGGCTTCATCCTGCTCCGCTTCGGGCTCGACGGCGCGAAGCAGGCCGAGATCCGCCGCGCCCTCGACGCGCGCAGGGCCTCGGGAACGGCCCGATAATCGACCCATCGAGCGACTTCGGGATCGGCAGGCTGCTGGCAGGACGACGTCGGATCAGAGCAGCGCGATCGGGTTCACCGGGCAGCCCGTGCCTCCCGGCACGCGGATCGAGCCGAGCGTGAAGAGGAAGCTCCAGCGCCGCCGCGAGGCGCAGGCCTCGGCGAGACGGCCGAGCGCGAGATTGTCGATCAGATGGAGGCCCATGCTCGTGATTCCGATCTGATGGATCGGGAAGGGCCAGTTCGCAATGCCGAGGCCCGGCATCGGATCCGAGATCCCGTCGCTGCCGAGCACGGCGATCTCCCGCTCGCGCAGCCACGGAAGACATTCGGCGTGCAGCCCCGCCATCCCGAGCGCCGGATCGAGCCGTCCGCCGCGCTCGCGCCGCAGCGCATCGCGGCCGGCGCCGACGAGCAGGATGTCGCCCGGCTGGACGCGCACGCCCTGATGCTGCTCGGTCGCCTCGAGATCCGCGATGGTGAGGACGCTCTCGCCCGGCGGGAGATGAGCGACGCCCTTCGCGCCCGCGACGTCGAGCAGGACGCCGCGTCCGACGATGCCGTCGGCGAAGGAGAGGACGCTGTTCTTCAGCGCGCCCGTGCTGCGCACGTCCGATGCGGGATAGCCGTTGTACATCCGGCCGCGCCAGAACATGTGGCAGAGCGCGTCGATGTGGGTCACGCCGAGCCCGTGGACATGGCAGCCGAAGTAGTCGCGCGACGCCTCGTAGCCGGGGATCCCGGAATCGTCGCGGGCGTCGCCGGCGGCGAGCATGTGATGTTCGGCGGGATAGGGCATCTCGGCGCTCGGGAAGACGCCGAGGTCGTGGGCGAGGCTGATGCTCGTCCCGTCGACGACGCATTCGCGGGCGGCCGCGCGCCGCTCGGGCGTCAGGTGATGCAGCATGCCGAGCTCGTCGGCCTCGCCCCAGCGATTCCAGTTCGAGACGCGCTCGAAGAGCGCATCGAGCTCCGCCTCGCTGGGAACCCGAGAAACCCGTCCGATCTCCTTGCCCGTCGCCTGACTCATCGCTGCCTCGCCAACCGATTGCGGAAGAGCCGCCCCGGGTACACCCCGGTCGGCACGCCGTCGCGGACCGTCACCTCACCCGCGACGAGCGTCGCGCGGATCCCCACCGCCTTCTGCGAAAGCCGCGGCCGACCCGCCGGAAGATCGTCGACGATGCGGGGCACCGCGGGCCCGATGCGGGCCGGATCGAAGACGTTCAGATCCGCCTGCAGACCTTCGCGTACGAGCCCCCGATCGGCGAAGCCCCAGGCCAGCGCCGGCTCGAAGGTCAGCATCCGGATCGCCTCCTCGAGCCCGATCGCGCCGCGATCGCGGACCCAATGGCCGAGCAGATAGGTATGGATCGACGCATCGGCGATCTGCGAGAGATGGGCCCCCGAATCCGAGAAGGTCATGATCGTGCGCGGATGTCGCAGGACCTCGAGCAGCACGGTCTCGTCCTGGGGATAGAGGCTCGGCTGGATGAAGAGCGTCTCGAAATCGCTCTCGACCGCCAGATCGATCATCGCCCGGGCCGGCGAGACACCGCGCCGCGCGGCGACCTCCCGCACGCTCGGATTCGGCGGCAGGCCGCGCTCGTAGACGCGAATCCCGTCGTAGTCGGGCGGCCGCGGCATCGCGCCGATTCCGCGCCAGGCACTGAAATCCCCGTCCATCGCCGCCTTCGCATAACGTTCGCGGACGGTGGGATCCGCGAGCATGCGCCGCTGCTCGTCGATCGGACGCGAGCGCAACGGCTGCCAGGACGGCAACACGTCGAAGGGCAGCCGCGTCTTGAACGAGAGCAGCACCGAGATCCCGCGGCAATGCGACTGTCCGTACATCCGACCGCCCGCCTTCGCGATCGCGTCGATCTGCTCGAGCATCCGGCGCCCGCCGGAGGCCGTCGCGATGAGGCCCGCCGTGACCGGGACGCCGAGATCGACGGCGATGTGGCGGATCTGCCGCCAGGTCTCGTCGACGACGTCGGGATCGCTCGAGAGCACGCCCTCGGTTCCGCCTTCGAGAATGCCCGTACCGAGGCGCGCCAGCACGCTCGCGAGGCGGTGCAGCTCGGCCCAGGACGCGAGGCGCGAGGCGACGGGGCGATCGTCGGAGGTCTCGTGGTGTTCACTGCGCGTCGTCGTGAAGCCGATCGCCCCGGCGCGCAGCGCGTCCTCGAGCACCGCCTCCATGCGCGCGAGGTCGGCCTCGCTCGCCTGCTCCGTGAACGCGCGCTCGCCCATCGCGAAGGTCCGCAGCGCCGAGTGGCC
>CAUJGH010000348.1 GCA_963169575.1 Myxococcota bacterium
ATCGGATCGAGCCAGCCGAGAAAGCGCGGAACCGCCTCCATGCCGTCGAGACGACGATAGGCGCGCACCTCCCGCCGCAGCAGCCACGGTCCGAGCCAGCCGCGGACGAAGGCGCCGCGCGGCGCGAAATCCTTGACGACGACGCGCGCTCCGCCCGACTCCACCAGCAGCACGTCCGCGTTGCGCGCACCGCCCCGCGAAAGGACTTCGCGACGGTGCTGCGCGAGCCGCGCGCGCGTGAGTCCCTCCGGCGGTGCGTCGGGCGCGCTCAAGGCCCGCTCCAGAGGGAGCGCAAGCCGAAGAGCAGCAGGGCAGCCGCGATCGCGATCAAGGTTCCCAGCTCGTTGTTGTCCGAATAACGATCCAGCTGCCAGACCGACGCTGCGCCCTGCGGCGCAACAGCCGGGTCCCGCCAGGCCGTCCACCTGGGCCGCAGCGCCGGCACCGCGGCGTGGTAGCGCTCGAACGCAGCCCCGTAGAGGGCCGCGAGGCGAGCGCTCTCGATGCGATCCTTGCGCGGAAAATAATGGAAAGCGAACCAGGGCCAGACGAGCGCGAGGACCAGAGCACTCCACGGCCAGCCGACGAGCAGACCGAAGCCCGTCGCGACGAGCAGCGTTCCGAGATAGAGCGGATGCCGAAGGTGGGCGTACGGTCCGCTGACCGTCAGCGCATCGTTCTTGACCAGATGACCGGCACCCCAGCTTCGCAGCGCAGCCCCGAGCGCGATCGGCGGTATGCCCAGCACGTATCCGAGCAGCGGCGGCTCCCGCCAGATCAGGAGCACGAAGCCGGCGACGATGTAAGGGAGGAAGCGCGGCCTGAGGTTCTTCAGCCGAATCGGATTCCGCAAACGGGCCACTCCCGCGCCCCGTCAGTGGTTCCGGGACCGAGCCATCCCGCCGTCGCGGACCATCTCCCAGAGCGTCTCTGCGAGCCGCTCGCGAAAAGCGGGATCGGCCGGAACCGGATCGAGGTCGGCCGCCAGGAACTCGAGGATCTCGAGGTCGTCGATGTCCGGCTCTGCGTCCCGATCCACCACCGGCTCCGTATCCGCGAAGGGGTCCGCCAGGATTCCGATCGAATCCCCGTCTGCGCTCCCTGCTCCCAGGTCCTTGATCGTCATCGCGAACGCATGCCCTGTCTTCTCGAGATTCACTCGCGATGAGGCTCGCCTGCGGCGCTCCCCGTCGATTGCCCCATCGGTCGCCGCGGATTCCCAGAAGAGTGGAGTCTCGGGGCCGCATGTGTCAGAAAGTCGACGGGGGAAATGATTTTCATGCACGCCCCCGGGCCATCAGCAGCTCATCTCGCTCTCGATCGGATTCGCATCGGATTCCAGACCGCGGACGACGAGATCGACCCAGGCCGCGCTGCTGCGCCGAAGGGCATCGCCGGTCGGCAGCCGTGCGCAGATCCCGAACAGGCTCATGGCGAAGACGACGGCGAGCTGATCGACGGGGAGGGGCGACCGGAATCTTCCGCGCTGCTTCGCGGCCGAGAGCTGCCGGGCCAGCTCATCGACCAGATTGGGAATGTTGCCGGTCGGATCCGAGAGATCGTGGGGCCGGCGGACATGGAGGGAGAGCATCTCGGCAAGCAGGCCGATTTCGCCGACGCGATCGTGCTCGTCCGTGATCGCCTCGGTCACGCGACCGAGCAGCTCGCGCAGCGAGGGTGCCGAATCCCCGACCGCCTCGATCCGGCGGGCGATCCGCGCGCTCACGCGAGCGGCGAGCTCGAGCAGGACGTCGTCCTTGGTCGGGAAGTGGAAGTAGAAGGTGCCGCGGGCGACGCCGGCCGAGCGGGCGATCCGATCGACCTGGGCAGCCGCGACCCCCACGGTCCGGAATTCCTGGATCGCGACTTCGAAGATCCGCTCGCGGGTCTCCTGCCTCTGGCGAGCGCGGGACCCGGAGGCCGGCGGAGCCCCGATCGCATGCGCGCTGTGCCCGGCCGAGTTCGTCGTCGCGAGGCCCCCCTCGGCGTGCACGAATACGTCAGGGACAGACGGGTGTCAAAGCGGGGCAAACCCCGTCCCTGATCCGCAACTCCCTCGCCAACCCAAGGCGGTGTCGAACGAATCACGCTGAAAACCGGACGGGACGGGAAGCCATCCGGACCGCCGGCCCTGCCCGATGGGCAGGCCGGCGGGTCCGAACGGATCGCTCCATCGCCGAACGGGCGCCGGGAGCAGGTTCCTCGGAGCCTAGTTCTGGAGCATGCCCTCGAGGCCCGGCGTGCCGTCCGAGATCGCTCGGCGCATCCGATAGAGATTCGCCTTGACCGCGTCTTCACTCTTGCCGAGCGCCTCGGCGATCGCCCGGATCGGCTGCCGGCGCAGGTGCTTCAGATGGAAGATCCGGCGCTGGAGCGGCGTCAGATCGTTCTCGATGACCGACTCGCAGCGGCCCAGCATCCGGCGCGCATCCACGGCCTCATCGGCCAGGGGGCCGCCCGCCGCGACATCGAGCGCCCCGCCTTCCTCGAGCGGCTCGAGCCGCGGCCGAGGCCGCCGGAAGCGCCGGTTCACCTTGTTGCGGGTCACCCCGAAGATCCAGACGAGCAGCGTCGACTCCCCCTTGAACGAAGCGAGCGCCGTCATCAGGGTCATGAAGACCTCTTGAGCGACATCCTCGGCCTCGCCCGGGTCGGACAGGCGCTTCAGCGCGAAGCGGTACACGCGCGGGAAATAGGTCTCGTAGAGCAGGTCGAAATGCTCCCGGCTGCCCGCGAGGATCTGCTCGACGAGCTCCTGATCCGAGACCCAGAGCAGCTCTTCGCCGCCGTCCTGGCGCCGCGCCGGCTTCGAGGCGGTCGCGGAATCGACGGTGCGGACGGAGGCGGCCCACGGTCGGCCGTGCGGAGTGGCGGCCTCGACCATCGCGGGCTCGCAGACGCGCTCTTCCCGCGTCTCATGCTCCGCGCTCTCGCCCGATTGCGCGGCGATCGGCTCGCCCGGCTCACCCATCTCACCCATCTCACAGATGGGGCTCTCGAAAAGATCGTCCTGTTGCATCACCACGGCGCGTTCCTCGATTCGAGCTTCGCCGATGTCACGCGCGGGGGGACGCATCCGATGGATCGGATACGACGGATCCGGCTTCCCTGGGACGGCGTCGCTTGAACGGGTGGGGCCCTGAATCCCACCCTGCGCTGCCGTCCTGCCGAATCGACCCGCTCGAACTCGTCGAGCTCTTGGCTGTTCGAAAGTCATTCCCGGCCACCCGGGCTGGCGAAAGAGAGAGCAAGCGCTGTGCCAGTCCCTCCAGACCGGCAATCTTCCTTGTAAGTCCTTGGATCTGTTGGGGTGTGAGCCATTTCACGGAATCCGCATCGCAACGTTCCGTCGGGGAATCAATGGAATCTTTTTTCCCAATCCGGGACGGAATTTCCCCACGATCTTCACTGTCTTCGCAGCCGATGTCCCCTTCTGGTCCGGGATGCGCACGATCCCTCCGCGGTCCGCCCAGGCCGCTCGGCTGCCGCTCAAACCTTCCCCGGCACGACCCACCAGCGCCCGGCCCGCCATTGCCATTCGTCCGTACGCACCACGCTCGCGTTCCACCAGCGAAGCGGGAGGTCGTTGCGCCCCACGAAGCGCAGCGAGACTGCGAGAACGCCGTCCGCCGTCGACGAGAGACCCAGGAGCTCGATCCGCCTGGGCTCGTTGTTGCGGATGTTGCCCCGGTCGAGGACGTCGACCAGCGACGCATAATAGTCGGAATAGGCCGCGACCGACGGAAAGAATTGCCGAACGCTGGGATCTTCGAAGGTCGCCCGGGAATTGAATCGCCGGCTCGCGATGCGCGCGTAGAAGACCTCGGAGAGCGGAAGGAACGCCTTCTGCGCCTCCACCGGCAGGCCTGCCAACGCCAGGTCGACCTCGTCGCGCGGGACGCCCGCGCCCCAGGACTGCGCCCCCCCGGCAGCACAGCCCGCGAGCGCGACCAGGCCGAGCACCGCCGCGCACAGGCGCGCCCGGTCGAGTCGCCTCCGTCCCGCCCCGGACCCGCGCAATCGCGAGCGGGCCCCGGCGCCGGAGACCGTCACCGCGGCGCGCTGCCGAGCACGACCGACGCCTGGGCGGCCGCGAGCCGGGCGAGCGGAACCCGGTACGGCGAGCACGAGACGTAGTCGAGCCCGACCTTCGCGAAGAAGCGGACGCTGGCGGGATCGCCGCCGTGCTCTCCGCAAACGCCGACCTTGAGATCCGCGCGCGTCTTGCGCCCGAGCTCGACGCCGAGCTTCACGAGCTGACCGATCCCCTCCTCGTCGATCGAGACGAAGGGATCGGCGGGGATCAGCCCCCCGTCGACGTAGGCCGGCAGGAAGTTGCCCGCGTCGTCGCGCGAGAGCGCATAGCCCATCTGCGTCAGGTCGTTGGTGCCGAACGAGAAGAAGTCGGCGTGATGCGCGATCTCGTCTGCCGTGAGGGCTGCGCGCGGCACCTCGATCATCGTGCCGATGGTCGGACGCACGCGGGTCCCGGGGAACTCGGCGCGCACCTCGGCGATGACCTTCTCGGCGAGCGCCCGAAGGCGTTCGAGCTCCCGCGCGTGGGCGACGAGCGGGATCATGATCTCGGGCCTCACCTTGACGCCGTCTTCCGCGACGCGGCAGGCCGCCTCCGTGATCGCGCGAACCTGCATCGCGTAGATCTCGGGGAACGTGATCCCCAGCCGACAACCGCGATGGCCCAGCATGGGATTGAACTCGTGCAGACTCTCGAGCTTGTGCCGCACGTCGCCGACCGAGCGCCCGAGGGCCGCGGCGACGGCCTGGATGTCTTCGTCCGTATGCGGGAGGAATTCGTGCAGCGGCGGATCGAGCAGCCGCACCGTGACCGGCAGCCCGTCCATCGCCCGGAAGATCCCCTCGAAATCGCCCCGCTGCATCGGTCGCAGCTTCGCGAGCGCGAGCTCGCGGGCCGACGTATCCGACGCGAGGATCATCTCGCGCACGGCGAGGATCCGACCAGGCTCGAAGAACATGTGCTCGGTCCGGCAGAGACCGATGCCCTCGGCCCCGAAGCGGCGGGCGACTTCGGCATCCTGCGGCGTGTCCGCGTTCGTCCGGACCCGCAGCTTGCGGACCTTGTCGGTCCACTGCATCAGCTCCGAGAACGCCCCCCCGAGCTCCGGCACGACCGTCGGTGCACGCCCGAGCATGACCTCCCCCGACGAGCCGTCGATCGTCAGCCAGTCGCCCTCGCGCACGACGTGCTCGCCGATCCGCATCGTCGCCTGCGCATAGTCGATGATCAGCACGCCACAGCCCGCGACGCAGCTCTTGCCCATGCCGCGCGCGACGACCGCCGCATGCGACGTCATGCCGCCCTTCGCCGTCAGGATGCCCTGGGAGGCATGCATGCCGACGATGTCCTCGGGCGAGGTCTCCGTGCGGACGAGGATGACCTTCGCACCGCCCTTGGCCCGCGCCTCGGCATGCTCGGCGGAGAAGACGACCTCGCCCACCGCCGCGCCCGGCGAGGCCGGCAGGCCGCGGGCGATCACCGGCGGCGCCTGGCTCTTGTCGATCGTCGGATGCAGCAGCTGATCGAGGGCGTTCGCGTCGACGCGCAGGATCGCCTCTTCCTTCGTGATCAGCTTCTCGCGCGCCATGTCGACGGCGATGCGCACTGCGGCGCCCGCCGTTCGCTTCCCGTTGCGCGTCTGGAGCATCCACAGCTTGCCGGACTGGATCGTGAACTCGATGTCCTGCATGTCGCGGTAGTGGCGCTCGAGCCGCTTGTAGATCGCGACGAGATCGCGATAGGCCTTCGGCATCTCGCGCTCGAGGGTCGGCAGGTCCTTCGTGTCCTCGGCGCGCGAGGCTTCGTTGATCGGCTGGGGCGTGCGGATGCCGGCGACGACGTCCTCGCCCTGGGCGTTCTTCAGGTACTCGCCGTAGAAGAACTTCTCGCCCGTCGAGGGATTGCGCGTGAACGCGACGCCCGTCGCGCAATCGTCGCCCATGTTCCCGAAGACCATCGACTGGACGTTGACGGCGGTGCCCCAATGATCCGGGATGTCGTTCAGGCGGCGATAGGCGATCGCCCGCTGGTTCTCCCAGGAGGAGAATACGGCGCCGATCGCGCCCCAGAGCTGCGCCTGCGGATCTTGCGGAAAGGGCGTGCCCGTCGTCTCCCGTACGATCTCGAGATAGTCGGCGACGACGCGCCGGAGGTCGTCCGCCGTGAGATCGACGTCGTCCGCGACGTCGCGCTCGCGCTTCGCCGCGTCGAGGCGATGCTCGAAGCGGTCGTGGGGAACGCCGAGCACGACGTCGCCGTACATCTGGATGAAGCGCCGGTAGCTGTCGTAGGCGAAGCGCTCGCCGGCCATCGCAGCGAGGCCCCGCACCGTGTCGCCGTTGAGCCCGAGGTTCAGGACCGTGTCCATCATGCCGGGCATCGACGCGCGCGCGCCGGATCGCACCGACACGAGCAGCGGCCGCTCGGGATCGCCGAAGCGGAGATTCATCTCCTTCTCGACGTTCGCGAGCGCCGTCAACACGTCCGCTCGCACCTCGGCCGGCAGCCTCTTGCCGCGCTCGTTGAACTCGAGGCAGACCGCCGTCGAGATCGTGAACCCGGGCGGGACCGGGATGCCCAGCGAAGTCATCTCCGCGAGGTTCGCGCCCTTGCCGCCCAGGATCTCCTTCATCGACGCATCGCCGTCGGCGCGGCCGCCCCCGAAATAGAAGACCTTGCGCTGGGTCGCACCGGGCCCGCGGCGACCGCCTCTGGCGCCCGCCGCGGCCCGTCCGGCGCCCGCGGAAGACGGCTTGCCGCTCGCCTTCGCGACCTGCTTGCCCGCAGCTTTCGCGCCCGCTCTGCGGGCCGTCTGGCGCTTGCCCGCGCCGGCGCGCGTCGACGCCGCTCGTCGCGCGGCCGCGGGCTTCGAAGCCTTCTTCGCCGTGGTCTTCTTCCGAGCGCTCAAAACCCCTCCTCCAGCCGGTCGCGCAGCCAGGCGAGCACGCCCTCCGCCGGAATGCGCGTCTGGCTCATCGAATCCCTCTCCCGGACGGTGACGCAATGATCGGTCTCGGAATCGAAGTCGTAGGTGACGCAATAAGGCGTCCCGACCTCGTCCTGTCGCCGGTAGCGGCGTCCGATGTTGCCCGCATCGTCGTAGAAGGTGTTGAAATGGCGCCGCAGCGTCTTCTGGATCGCCTGCGCCGGCTCCGCGAGCTTCTTCGAGAGCGGCAGCACGGCGACCTTGATCGGCGCGATCGCGGGATGGAACTTCATGACGGTGCGCGTCTCGCCACCCTCGAGCTGCTCCTCGCGATGGGCCGCGACGAGCAGCGCGAGCGCCGTTCGATCGACGCCGACGGAGGTCTCGATGACCATCGGCGTGTAGCGCTCCTTCGTCTCCTCGTCGGTGATCGCGAGCTCCTTGCCGGCGTACTGGGTATGCCGGCTGAGATCCCAGTCGCCACGATCGTGGATGCCCTCGATCTCCTGCCAGCCGAAGGGGAAGAGGAACTCGATGTCGACGGCGGCGCGCGCATAATGCGCGAGCTCGTCGCTCGCGTGGGGGCGCAGGCGGAGCAGATTCGCGTCGAAGCCGATGTCGCGGTGGAACTGGAAGCGGAAATCGCGCCAATGGGCGAACCAGTCCTCGCGCTGGCTCGGATGACAGAAGAACTCCATCTCGGCCTGCTCGAACTCGCGCGAGCGGAAGGTGAAGTTGCGCGGCGTGATCTCGTTGCGGAAGGCCTTGCCGATCTGGGCGATGCCGAAGGGCACCTTCTGCCGCGCGGCTTCGCGCACGCGCTTGAAGCCGGAGAAGATCGGCTGGCAGGTCTCCGGGCGGAGGTAGGCCGTCGTCGCCTCTTCGACGGAGGCGCCGATGTCGGTTCGCAGCATCAGATTGAAGTCGCGCGCCGAGGTGAGGTCGCAGTCCCGCACCGCGCGCTTGGCCGGCGCCTCGGGACAGCGCTCGCCCTCGATCTGGTCGGCGCGAAAACGGCGCTTGCACGTGCGGCAGTCGACCATCGGATCGCTGAAATGCTCGACGTGGCCGCTGGCTTCCCAGGTCCGCGGATGGCAGATGATCGCGCTGTCGATCCCGACGACGTCGTCGCGCTCGTGCACCATCCGACGCCACCAGAGCGCCTTCAGGTTGTTCTTGAGCTCGACGCCGAGGGGGCCGTAGTCCCAGAAGCCGGCGATGCCACCGTAGATCTCGCTGGCCGGGAAGATGAAGCCGCGCGATGCGCACAGGGAGACGAGCGTCTCCATGGCGAGGGGATGTCGCTCTCGATCGTCCCCGTCGCGAGCCGGGCGTTCGGTGCCTTGTTCGGACATGTGTCTGGAAGCCCTGGAGAGAGACGCTGGTCGGGGTCTCTCCGGATGATTGCTCGCTGATCCGAGCAGGAGTCCAGGCGAGCCTTCGGGCCGACCTGCCCCGCGACGACCCGGCGGATCATCCGCGGGGGAGCGGGGGCCGCGGAGTATCCCCCATCCGGGACCGGAGGGTCAACCCGTTCCGGGCCCCGGAATCGGCAGGATCTGATCGAGAAAGCGCTCGCTCCGCAGCTCGACGCCGACGTGGAAGCGCTGGAAACGGAACACGAGGCGCGCCGCTTCGACGACGCCGCGCGCGCCGAGCGGATGTTCGGCGAGGCGCGTGAGCGGGAGCGAGAGCCCCGCCGAAAGCGCGCGCAGGGTGCCGAGTGCGACGGAGACGAGGCCGTCCTGTCCGCGCGCACAGGCGGTGCAGACGAGGCCGCCGTCCGGGACGTGGAACTGCACGACGTGATCCGGCGAGATCGAATCGGCGGGCGCCTTTCCGCAGCGCACGCAGCGACCGAGCTCGGGCCGCAGTCCGAGCGCCTCGAGCACGCGCAGCTCGAGCAGGATGCGCAGGCCGGGGGTCGGCCGGACGCCCCCGAGCAGCGAGAGACTCTCGCTCGCGAGGGCGAAGAGCAGGCCCGCCTCCTCCCGCTCCAGCGACTCCGGCGACAGGCGATCGAGCAGCTCGGCGAGGAAGCTCGCGAGCGCATAACACGCGGGATCGCTTCGCAGGCCGAGATGCGCATCGACGAGCCGTGCGCGCTCGAGAAAGCCCATCCCGCCGCGCGGGCGGGTGCGGCCTTCGATCGCGAGATGGTTGAAGAGATCGAGGGTCCCGGGGAAGCGGCGCTGGCTCCGGCGCGCACCCTTGGCGATCGCGGTGAACCGGCCGAAGTCGGACGTCAGCAGATGGACGACGAGATCGGATTCGCCGAACTCCACCGCGCGGAGCAGGATGGCCTCACAGCTGATCGATGCCATCCGCCGCCTTCAAGGGTGGGCACCGAAGTCGGCTTCTTCCGCGTCCGCGGCCGCCTCCGCGGCACGTCGCGCGCCCTGCTCCGCCGCGTGTTCGAGTGCGAGGCGATGAACCGGATCGCGCCAGACGACGACCTCGCGGCTGCCCGCCGGGCCGCCACCGACGCTCCCTCGCTCGGCCGCAGCCCGTCAGCTCTCGCGAGCGACGCGTGGGTCATCCTCTCCGAA
>CAUJGH010000349.1 GCA_963169575.1 Myxococcota bacterium
TGACCCGGGACTCGGCAATCTTCGATCGACCCATGCTGCATCTCCCCTGTGCCTGCCCGCGGACCGCGGCCGAAGGACGCTCGATCCTGCCCGCGGACGCAATGGATATCGCCCCGTCCGGCTCCGTCCCATTCCGGGCCCCGGAGGGTCGCTACCCTCAAAGAATCCTTCGAACCCCGATTCGGGGCCTCGAATCCGATCGCAGGCCGCCTTCGATTCGTTCGAAAGGGCGGACCGGTTACAGATTGACCCGCCATTCGACGATGGAGTTCGGGATCCACGCCGCGCCCGGCTCCTCTCGGACCACCCGAGGAAATCGATTCCGATGCGACCTTCGCCGAACGCCCCCATTCGAGCTCTTGCCACCAGCGTACGCTGCGTCCCGTCCCGTCGTCGTTCGTTCCAGCTCGGCCTCCATCTCGGCCTCGGATTCGTGCTCGCCCTCGCACTGCTCGCCGCCGGGCCCGCCGCCGCCGACTCGTCTCCCCGCAAGCTCGGCCGCGGGCTCGCGAACATGACCCTCGGCGTGATCGTGGTTCCCGCGAAGGTCATCGAGACGACCCGCGAGAGGGGTCCTTTTCTCGGGGCGACCTGGGGACTCGCGAAGGGCCTCGGCTGGATGGTCGCGACCGAGGCGGTCGGCGTCTTCGAGTTCCTGACCTGCCCCTTCGAGACGCCGCCGGATTTCAAGCCGATCCTGGATCCCGAATTTCCGTGGGGCCATTATCAGGACGCCGAGACCCGGAAATCGAGCAAGAAGGAAGTCAAGCGGCGCAGCGTCTTCACGCGCGACCGCTGAACCCGAGCCGCGGAAGCGGCAGGAAGCGGCGCTGCAGTCGCTGCACGAGTCCGGGGCGCAGCTCCTCTTCGAAATCCGCGAGCTCGAATTCGAGCACCAACGCCCCCGCCGCATGCCGGATCGCCGACAGCCGCGTCTCCGGCGCGAGCCGCGGCAGCGGGAAGAAGGTCCGGAACAACGCAGCCAGCCGGTTGTCGAGCCCGAAGATCGAGGCGCGCCGGGAGCGCAGCAGGAACCAGCCCCGGTCGACGCAGAGCTCCGCCTCCGCCCGCGTCACCGGAAACCCCGCCACGTCGAGCGCGAACTCGACGCCCTGCTCGCCGAGCAGGAGCCGGAACGGCGCCTTTGCGCGCACGAGCCAGCGATCGATCTGCGCCTGCTCGATCGTCATCTCGACGCGCGGCCGCGTCGCGCAAATCCGCGCGGGTAGGCCCGGCGTGAACTGGAAGCGCTCGCTCTCGAGCACGAGCCGCTGACAGGGCAGCGCGAGCACCGCGACCCCGGCGAGCTCGAGCCTCCCGCCGACGAACGTCCCGCGCATCGAATCCCCGAGCGCGCTCTTCCAGCTGACGCGCGCAGGAAATGCCAGGTAGTTGCTGATGAGGGCATCGATCGCGTCGGAATGCATGGTGCCGAAGCCTGGCGGATCGCGGTTTCCCGGCGAGCCGTGACGAAGGGGTGGCGCGAGGGTACACCGCGCGGCGCTAGGCGGCACGAGGGCAGGCGCGGGGTTCGGCGGACGGCGCTCGCGCGCGACGAGAATCGGAACGCGCTCGTCGCGAGCCCTTCCGACATGCGCCGCGAGCATCGACCGGACGACCTGTCAGCCTCGTTCGCCCTCTTCGTTCCCCGCCTCCTGGAGGCGCTTCTGCCTGAAGAGCACCGTTCCGGCCCCATCGTCGTACCGGCCCTCCGAAAATCCGAAAGCCGCATAGAGCGAACGGGCAGGCCGGTTCTTCTGCTGCACCTCGAGCGTCAGCTTGCAGGCGCCGATCCGCCGCGCCTCACGCTCGACTGCCCCGAGCAGCTGCCGAGCGATTCCCCGACGCCGGAACGCCGAGCGGACATGGAGATCATGAATGTTCACGACTGGCGCGGCCCCGAAGGTCGAGAACCCGATGAAGCAGGTCGCGATCCCCGCGAATGCGCCGTCGGCCTTCGCGAGCAGGATCAGGGTCGTGGGATGACGCTCGAGTCCGTCGAGCAGTCGCGCTCGAACCTCGTCCGGCAGATCGGATCCGTTCCCCATCGGATCCATCGCATAGTCGCGCGTCAATTCGAGGATGGCGGAGCGATGATCTTCCGCCGCGAGGTCGGCCTTCAGGAATTCGATCGTCATCGGTCGCGAAGCGTACCGCGCCTCGCGCGAAGGCATAGGCGACCTTGCGAGGGAAAACATCGAGAGCGTAGAGCCATCCGCTGGGGCGCCGGGCGAAACGCGGATTCGCAAGCCGCCGTCGACGCCCGATCGCGGGCGGATGGCCATTCGCTCTCATGCCTGGCAGGCGGTCTGGCGGGAAGAAGAAGAGGTCGACCCGGATGAGATCGACGATGGCATCTGGAGCGTCGTCTGCGACGACACGACCCTAGGACGGATCGATCGACAGACCGGTAAGATCACCGGCAACGAAAAGGTGTAAACCCGTCACTCGGACTTCTGTAAACGATGCGCCCGACTGGTCAGCTTTTCTCACTCGCCACCCAAAAGTTGATCAATCACCGGATCCATCTTGGTCTTAGTGCTTTGCCACTTCAGAAACGAATAGCCGCCCTTTCCAATCAAATGGTAATCGGCGTAGGCGACTTGCTTCCCATCCTGATTCAACCAGAGTTCGGCTTTCGAGAGATATGGGGCAAAGTCCCACGACCGTAGAGCGGTATAGGTAAGAATCAGTCTGCAATGTTCGGGTCGCGCCCCCGAGAACAGCTCTGATGTCATGCCATTTCGGCGGATGCCGTCTTCAAGGACTGAGACGAAGTCAGAGACGATCACCTTTGGGTTCTCTTCAATACACACATGAGTCGGCCGGGGAGATAGCTCGAGCGGCTGAACAGATATCGACGTGCACGCGAGGCACCCGAGAAGGATGCCCCAATAGAATGCTCCTCCAGCTCTTCGCTCGATGAGTTTGAGCAAGGGTCGGTCCGATCTCAGCTGCCGAGCATGCCGCATAACGGATCGCAGCCAACCTGCGAGTCCGCGCTAAAGAGGTCTGCCGAGAGTACAGCGATCGCCGCGAAGCCGCACGAGCCGCCCATTCCGGAGCGCGAAGCGCGGAGGATCGAGGGCGGCGGAGCCCGAGACGGCCACGGCCTAGGGCTCGTCCGTCTGCAGCGTTTGGTTATGCGGCGTCGCGGCGATCGAACGAGCGAGGAGATCGTCAAGCGGCAGTCGAGACGATCGAGAGCATCTCATCGTAGCGGCCATTCAAGAGGGCCCGAACAGCCGAGTTCGCCTGTTCCAGGGAAAGCTGAGCCGAGTTTGCTGCCCGGGGAATCTTTCGACGAAAGAGCCCGAAGAGAATGGGCTTCTCTACTGGAGAAGCGCCGCAGTCAGAGACGAACTTCGGGGATTCCGGATCTCCGTAGCCAGAAATCCAGATCGACTCAACGCCCGACTCCGTCGAGACGGAGATGGTTGGAGAGCACTTCTGAAGTTGATTTGCCGAGGCAATCTCTCCAGCCCAGTCGAACGAAGACAGCACTGAAAGCACATCTTCGCGATCTACAAGGCCACGGTCATCGACCGTATCGTGGTCGAAGATTGCGTACTGGATGGACAGCTGGAACTTGCTCATCAGCGATGCTGCATAACGAATCGCCGATCAGCGGCGATTCGCGCTATAGAGTTTTGGCGAGCGTACAGCGATCGCTGCGAAGCCGCACGAGCCGGCCTACGCGGAGTCCGAAGGGCGGAGCGTCAAGGTCGGCGCAGCATGCGACGGCCTCGACCACGAATCGTCCGTCTGCATTGGTTTGTTATGCGGCGCCTAGCCTTGGCTACGCTTCTCGTTTTTCTTTACACGCGAAGCGACTTTCAGGAGCG
>CAUJGH010000350.1 GCA_963169575.1 Myxococcota bacterium
TCGAGCGCGCGGCAGAGGGCCGGCCAGTAGCGATCCGAGTCGATCATGACGAGGAAGAGCCAGCGCTCGCCCTGGCAGGCGTTCTTCTGGCATGCGGTCTTCTGGCATGCGTTCTTCTGGCATGCATAGTGGTTCCAGAGGGGATTGCGGGGCGCGAGGCGGTCGTGGCGCGGGGGCAGCTCGTCGGTGACGAGGGCGTAGGCGGTGTCGTTGCCGTTGATGTAGTAGCCGATGTGCTGGAGCGTGACTTCGACGAGCTGGCCGCCGCCGCCCGCATCGCGCGTGCGGAGCGCGGCGAGAATGCCCGTCACGAGGGCGAGCGCCGCCGAGTGATCGCCGACCCCGGGCCGCATCCAGGCCGGCGGCGCATTCGGATCGCGCATGCTGTCCATCAGGCCCGAGAGTGCCCAGAAGGCGGTGTAGTCGAAGGCCGGATCGTCGGCGCGGGGACCCTCGGCGCCGTAGCCGCTGACACGGCCGACGATCAGCTCGGGCCGCCCGGTCCGCAGGCTTTCGGGATCGAGCTGATACTTGGCCAGGCGCTCGGGCAGGACGTTGGTCAACACGACGTCGGCGCGGGCGATGACTTTCGAGAGCGCCTCGCGGGCCTGCGGGAGCGCGAGGTCGATCGCGAGCGAGCGCTTGCCGCGATTGTCCATCTGGAAGGGCGGGCCCGCCGGAAAGTCGTTGACGAAGCCCGCCAGCTTCGGACGCGAATGGCGGAAGATCTCGCCCCATGGCACCTCGACCTTGATGACCTCGGCCCCGAGATCTGCGAGCAGCGCGCCGGCAGCCGGCACGGCGACGAAGCTCGCGATCTCGACGACCCGGATTCCCGCGAGCGGCAAGGCCATGCAGCGATCCCTCCGGCGATGGCGCGAAGGCTAGCGTCTCTCGCCGCGCGGGGGATAGAATCGCCGCGATGCCCCGAACGAACCGCCCGGCCCGGATGTTGGTTCTCGCTTCTCTTCTCGCCCCCCTGGCCATCGCCTGGAGCGGCTGCGGGAACGAGCCTCCCGATCCTCGGGACCACGCGCTCTTCCGCGCCGGGACGACGACGCCCCGGGAGCCCTGCAGCGAGCAGACGCCCCTTCGCCGCGCGCTCTTCGGCGACCTCCACGTCCATACGACGCTCTCGAGCGACGCCTGGAACTACGATCTCGAGGTCCGGCCCTCGGATTCGTATGGTTATGCCTTCGGTGATCCGATCCTGCTCCCGCCCAAGGACGCGGCCGGGCGCGGGACGCGCGAGGTCCGGATCGACCGCCCCCTCGACTTCGCTGCCGTCACCGACCACGCCGAGTTCCTCGGCGAGCTCGTGCTCTGCCGCGATCCCGCCTCGGAGGTCTACGCGAGCGAGAGCTGCGCAGCGCTGCGCGCGTCGACGGTGCCCGCGGACAATCCCCACGCACTGACGATCATGACGCCCTGGCCCTCCCGGGAAGCGGAGGTCTGCGGCGAGGACGGCAAGCGCTGCGACCGGGCGATGCTCGATGCCTGGCAGGAGATCATCGAGGCCGCCGAGCGCTGGAACGACAGGAGCGCGGCCTGCGAGCGGACGACCTTCATCGGCTGGGAGTTCTCGGACCACCGGCTCGGCTCGAATCTCCATCGCAACGTGATCTTCAAATCGAACCTCGTCCCGACCCGGCCCATCAGCTACGTCGAGGCGAACCGGGAATGGACGCTCTGGTCGCTGCTCGAGGAGATCTGCCTCGAGGGCGATCCCGACTGCGACGTGCTCGCGATCCCGCACAACTCGAACATCAGCAACGGCCGCATGTTCGCCGTCGACTACGCCGAGACCAACGGGCGCGCGGCCGAGACCGCGCGCGCGAAGCTGCGCGCGAAGATGGAGCCGGTCGTCGAGATCATGCAGCACAAGGGCGACTCGGAATGTCGCGCGCAGATGCCCGGGATCCTCGGGAGCGCCGACGAGCTCTGCCGCTTCGAGAAGTTCGAGGACGCGACCTGGAAGACCCCGGAGCCGCCCGGGGTCTGCGGCGACCTGCTCTCCGACTGGCGGATCCGGCTCGGGCCGACGTGCATCAGTCATCGGAGCTACGTCCGCTATGCGCTGACCGAGGGCCTCGCCGAGGAACGGCGCATCGGCGCCAATCCCTTCAAGTTCGGCCTGATCGGGAGCACCGACACGCATAACGGTCTCGCGGGCGGCGTCGCCGAACGCGATTGGCCCGGCCATCTCGGCATCGCCGACGGCAACCTCGAAAACCGCCTCTCGGAAGAGCCCGGAGTGATGGGCAACATGGCGAACGGCCCGGGCGGGATCGCGGGTGTCTGGGCCGAGGAGAACTCGCGCGAGGCGATCTTCGAGGCGCTGCGGCGGCGGGAGGTCTTCGGGACGAGCGGACCCCGCATCGAGCCGCGGCTCTACGCCGGCGCCGAGCTACCGGCCGATCTCTGCGAGCGCAGCGATCGGCTCGCGCTCGCCGATCGCGCGGGCGTCCCGATGGGCGGGGATCTCGCGCTCCCGGCCGGTGCCGCGGGCCCCGTCTTCGCCGCCTTCGCGAGCGCCGATCCGGGCCCCCCCGGCGCGCCGGGCAACGATCTCCAGCGGATCCAGCTCATCAAGGGCTGGGTCGACTCCGAAGGCGGGCTCCACGAAGAGGTCGTCGACGTCGCCGGCGGGCCGAACGGCGCCACGGTCGACCCGCGGACCTGCGAGCCGCAGGGCTCGGGCGCCCGCGAGCTCTGCGGCGTCTGGCGCGACCCTGCCTACGATCCGGCGCTCGGCGCCGTCTATTATGCGCGGGTCGTCGAAAACCCCAGCTGCCGCTATTCGGCCTGGCAATGCAACGCGCTGCCCGAGAGCGAGCGGCCTTCGGGCTGCGCCCACGAACGGATGTCGCCGATCCAGCAGGAGCGGGCCTGGACCTCGCCGATCTGGGTGCGCGGAGGAGGACCTGCATGACCGTCGAGACCCGCATCACGTTCTGCCGCATCTGCGAGGCGACCTGCGGCCTCGAGGTCGACGTCGATTCCGAAGCGAATCGCGTGGTCGCCATCCGCCCCGATCCGAAGCACGTCGTCTCGAAGGGCTATGCCTGCGTCAAGGGCACGCGCTGGGGCGCGACGCAGCACAGCCCCGACCGCGTCCTGCATCCCCTGAAGCGGATCGGCGATCGCTTCGTCGAAATTTCGTGGGACCAGGCGATCGCGGAGATCGGGGCGAAGCTGCGCGACCTGATCGATCGCTACGGGCCGAACGTCCTGGCGCATTTCGTCGGCTCGGCGGGCGGCGCGATCGTGCTCTCGCCGATGGTGCGCGTCGCGCTCTATCAGGCGATCGGGACGCGCCGCATGTACGGCACGGGCACCTGCGACACGATGAACAAGTTCCGCGTCAACGACGAGATGTACGGCGCCGCCATGCGCCTCATGTATCCCGACGTCGACCACACCCATTTCATGCTCGTCCTCGGCGCCAACCCCGCCGTCTCCGGCAATACGCTCTACCACCTTCCCCGCGCCCAGGAGCGCTTCGCCGCGATCGGCAAGCGCGGTGGCCGCGTCGTCTTCCTGAATCCGCGCCGGATCGAGACCGCGGCCGCGGGCGAGCACGTCTTCATCCGCCCGGATACGGACGTCTACTTCCTCGCCGCGTTCCTGAACGAGACGATCCGCAGCGGCCACGTCGACCGCGAGCGCGTCGAGAAATACATGGTCGGCTTCGAGCGCCTCGCGAAGTCGGTCGAAACCTGGACGCCCGAGCGCCAGGAGCGCGTGACGGGCGTTCCGGCCGCGACGCTGCGCGAGCTGGTGGCGGCCCATTCCGAGGCGAGCCGCAGCGGGCGGGGCGCCGCGCTCTCGATGGCGACCGGCGTCAACCAGGGCCGCAGCGGCTCGCCCTGCTTCTGGCTGCTCGAATCGATCAACGCGATCAGCGGCAATCTCGATCGCCGCGGCGGGACGCTGCTCGGATCGGGCCTCGTCGACATGGGCGAGGCCATGAAGGAGCTCGCCCTGACCTTCGACCGCGAGGACGGCCTGCCGACGGTCTCCGGCATCCAGCCCTCCGGCATGCTCGCCGACGACATCCTCGGCGATCCGAACGTCCCGGACGATCCGAAGCGGATCCGCGCGATGATCGTCGAGGCGAGCAACCCGCTGCTCGCCTGCAGCAACCCGGACGGCCGCCTCGACCGCGCCTTCGAGAGCCTCGAGCTGCTCGTCACGATCGATCTCTTTCGCAACGAGGTCGGCAGCCTCGCGCATTACGTGCTGCCCGCGCAGACGTGGATGGAACGCCCCGAGATCCCCTATGCGCTCCAGAGCTTCGCCGGCGCCTGCGCGACGCCCTACATCATCTATGCGGATCCCGTCCTCGAGGCGCCGCCGGACGTGCGACCCGAGTGGTGGATCTACCTGCGCCTCGCCGACGCGCTCGGCGTCTCGCACTTCGGCAATCGCCTGACCTCGGCCGCCGCGAAGCTCTACGCACGGCTCCGCCAGTCGCCCATCGGGCGCTTTCTGCCGGGCCCCGAAAAGATCTTCGACGGCATGTTCCGCAAGGCCGGCCTGCCGGGCATCGCCGAGATGCGCGAGAAGCATCCCCACGGCCTGCTCCTGCCCGAGAACTCCGGCGACAACTTCCTCGGCACCGACCGCGTGCTGACGCCCCACAAGCATGTCGACCTCGCCCCGGCGCCGATCGTCGACGCCTTCGAGGCGACCGCCGAGACCTACTACGCCGAAGAGCTCGCCCAGCGCGAGCGGATCAAGCTGATCGGCATCCGGCAGCTCAAGCGGATGAACACGGCCTCGTCGAACAGCCCCGCGCTCGTGCGCGAAACCACGAACCACGCCTACCTCAGCCCCGAAGACGCGGCGAAGATCGGCGTCGCGAACGGCGAGCTCGTCGAGGTCGCGTCGGTCCACGGCCGGATCCGCATTCCCGTCCGAATCAGCGACGAGATGATGCCGCGCACGGTCGCGATCCCGCAGTGCTGGGGCCA
>CAUJGH010000351.1 GCA_963169575.1 Myxococcota bacterium
CGGAGCCGGATTCCTTGCACGGGGTCGTGATGGTTGGTCGCTTCATCAAGGTCGTCTGGCGCGCAGGCAAGAAGAACACGGCCGAACGGATCGTCTACGGCGCGTTCGGCGAGATCGAGAGCAAGATGCGCAGCGATCCGATGGCGATGTTCCGCCGCGCGCTCGAGAACATCCGCCCGCGCCTCGAGGTCAAGAGCCGACGCGTCGGTGGTGCGACCTATCAGGTGCCGGTGGAGATCTCGCCGCAGCGGGCGACCTCGCTGGCGATGCGATGGCTGGTCCAGTACTCGCAGTCGCGGCCGGGCAAGAGCATGCGCGAGAAGCTGGCCAACGAGATCATCGACGCGGCGAACGACCGCGGCGAGAGTGTGAAGAAGCGCGAAGACACGCATCGCATGGCCGAAGCGAACAAGGCCTTCGCGCATTATCGGTGGTAGTCGCGGTGGCGGCGGGCGCCCGGCGGTCGTGAAGGCGATCGAGGGAGCCGGATGAAGGAGCGGTGGGCGCTCCTTCGGGCCGCTGGCGGTGCTCGGGAAACGTCATGCCGAGAACGTCGCAACTCGCGGAGACCCGGAACATCGGCATCATGGCCCACATCGATGCCGGCAAGACGACGACGACCGAGCGGATCCTCTTCTACACGGGCGTCAACTACAAAATTGGAGAAGTTCACGACGGCGCGGCCACGATGGACTGGATGCAGCAGGAGCAGGAGCGCGGAATCACGATCACGTCGGCCGCGACGACCTGCTTCTGGAAGGGGCATCGGATCAACGTCATCGATACACCGGGGCATGTCGACTTCACGATCGAAGTCGAGCGATCGCTGCGGGTTCTGGACGGGGCGATCGCGGTGTTCTGTGGTGTCGGTGGAGTGGAGCCGCAATCGGAGACCGTCTGGCGTCAGGCGGACAAGTACCGGGTGCCGCGCGTGGCCTTCGTGAACAAGATGGATCGTATGGGTGCCAACTTCGAAAACGTGATCTCGATGATCGAGAGCCGGCTGGGCGCTCGGCCGCTGCCCCTGCAGCTGCCGATCGGCGCGGCCGACACGTTTTCGGGCATCGTCGACCTGCTCGAGCGCAAGGCGCTCTACTGGGACGACGAGACGCAGGGCAGCGTGGTGCGCGAAGAGGCGGTTCCGCAGGCGCTCGCGGACGACGTCGAGCTCGCGCGCGACCAGCTCGTCGAGCGCCTCGCCGACGTCGACGACGCCATCATGGCGAAGTATCTCGATGGTCAGGACGTTCCGGTCGAGGAGCTCCGTGACGCGATCCGCCGAAATACCCTCGACCTCTCGATCATTCCGGTCCTCTGCGGCAGCGCCTTCAAGAACAAGGGCGTGCAGCCGCTGCTCGACGCCGTGGTCGCCTATCTACCGTCGCCCGCGGACGTCCCGCCCGTCGAGGGGGTCCGCGCGAACGACGCCGAGAAGGTGCTCGTGCGCCGGGCGAGCGACGACGAGCCCTTCGCGGCGCTCGTCTTCAAGATCCAGTCCGACCGCCATGCCGGCAGCCTCGCCTATCTGCGCGTCTACTCGGGTACGGCGAAGGCCGGGGAGAGCCTGCTCGACGCTTCGACCGGAAAGAAGGAGCGCATCGGCCGCTTCCTCCAGATGCACGCGAACAAGCGCCAGGAGATCGACCAGGTCTACGCCGGCGACATCGTGGCGGCCGTCGGGCTCAAGCAGGTCGTGACCGGCCATACGCTCTGCGCGGTGAACGCGCCCATCATCCTCGAATCCCTCGACTTCCCCGAGCCCGTCATCGCGATCGCGATCGAGCCGAAGACGACTGCGGACATGGACAAGCTGGTCCAGTCCCTAGACCGGCTCGCGATCGAGGATCCCTCCTTCAAGGTCTCGACCGACACCGAGACCGGCCAGCTGCTCATCTCCGGGATGGGCGAGCTTCATCTCGAGATCATCGTCGACCGCCTGATGCGCGAGTTCGGCGTCGACGCGAACGTCGGTCGTCCGCAGGTCGCCTACAAAGAGACGATCTCCGCCGCGGCTTCGGGCGTCTGCGAATACGTCAAGCAGACGGGCAACGTCAGCGAGTTCGCGGTCGTGAAGCTCGAGGTCGAGCCCGGCGAGACCGGCTCGGGCTTCGTGTTCGAGAACGCGGCGCGGCCGGAAGCGATCCCCGCGGCGTTCCTCCGATCGATCGAGCAGGGCTGCCGGGAAGCGGTTCAGAGTGGGCATCTCGGCGGGTACCCGGTGGTCGACGTCCGGATCCGGATCGTCGATGGCGCCGCTCATGAAACCGACTCCTCCGAGCGCGCCTTCCTGATCGCCGGTTCGATGGCGGCAAACGATGCGCTGGCTCAGGCCAAGCCCGTCCTGCTCGAGCCGATGATGAGCGTCGAGGTCGTCACGCCCGAGGAGTTCCGCGGCGCGGTCCAGGGCGACCTCAACGGCCGACGCGGCCAGATCAAGGGCATCGAGATGCGGGGCGTGCTGCAGGTCGTGCAGGCCGAGGTGCCGCTCTCGTCGATGTTCGGTTACGTCTCGAGCGTGCGGTCGATGACCCAGGGCCGCGCGAGCTACACGATGCAGTTCTCCCATTATGCGAGGGTGCCCGACGCGATCACGCGCGGGATCGTCGCAGCCGACTGAAGAGCCGGCGAGCGTTCGTCATTCCAGAAACGAGAGGAAGATCACCGATGGCCAAGGCAAAGTTCGAGCGGACGAAACCCCACGTGAACGTGGGCACCATCGGTCACGTGGACCACGGCAAGACGACGCTGACGGCGGCGATCACTTCGCGGCAGGCGCACAAGGGTCTGGCGCAGAAGGTCGCGTTCGACCAGATCGACAAGGCGCCGGAAGAGCGGGAGCGCGGCATCACGATCGCGACGGCGCACGTGGAATACGAGACGAAGGGTCGCCACTACGCCCACGTCGATTGTCCCGGACATGCCGACTACGTGAAGAACATGATCACGGGCGCGGCGCAGATGGACGGCGCGATCCTGGTGGTTTCGGCGGCCGACGGTCCGATGCCGCAGACGCGCGAGCACGTGCTGCTGGCACGGCAGGTGAACGTTCCGCACATCGTGGTGTTCCTGAACAAGGTCGACATGGTGGACGATCCGGAGCTGCTCGAGCTGGTGGAGATGGAAGTTCGCGAGCTGCTCTCGGGGTACGACTTTCCGGGGGACACGATTCCGATCGTGCATGGCTCGGCGCTGAAGGCGGGCGAGAACCCGGCGGACGATGCGGCGAACAAGTGCATCGACGAGCTGATGGACGCGATCGACGCGACGATCCCGCAGCCGCAGCGCGCGCTGGACAAGCCGTTCCTGATGCCGATCGAGGACGTGTTCTCGATCACGGGCCGCGGGACGGTGGTGACGGGCCGAATCGAGCAGGGGACGGTGCATCCGCAGGACGAGGTCGAGATCGTGGGCGTGAAGCCGACGACGAAGACGACGGTGACGGGTGTGGAGATGTTCCGGAAGCTGCTGGACGAGGGTCAGGCGGGGGACAACGTGGGTTGTCTGCTGCGCGGCACGGGCAAGGACGACGTGGAGCGCGGCCAGGTTCTGGCGAAGCCGGGCTCGATCACGCCGCACACGAAGTTCCGGGCGCAGGCGTACATCCTGACGAAGGAAGAGGGTGGTCGACACACGCCGTTCTTCAACGGCTACCGGCCGCAGTTCTACTTCCGGACGACGGACGTGACGGGCGTAGCGAACCTGCCGGAAGGCACGGAGATGGTGATGCCCGGGGACAACGTGGAGATGGTGGTCTCGCTGATCACGCCGATCGCGATGGACAAGGAGCTTCGCTTCGCGATCCGCGAGGGCGGGCGAACGGTCGGCTCCGGCGTCGTCGCGGAAGTCATCGAGTAGGTCGCGATCGCAGCGACGGGCATTGAGCGACCGGGTAACGATCGGGTACGACGGGAACGGAGTGAGATTTCATGGCGGATTCCGCTACGCAGAAGATTCGGATTCGGATGAAGGCCTACGACTACAAGCTGCTCGACCAGAGCGCGGGTGAGATCGTGGACACGGCGCAGCGCACGGGCGCACGCGTGGCGGGTCCGATTCCGCTGCCGACGAACAAGAACAAGTGGACCGTCCTGCGCGGGCCCCACATCGACAAGAAGTCGCGCGAGCAGTTCGAGCTGCGGACGCACAAGCGCCTGATCGACATCCTGGACCCGACGCCCCAGACCGTCGACGCGCTGATGAAGCTCGAGCTCGCCGCCGGCGTCGACGTGGAGATCAAACTCTAATCATGGCCACGCTCGACGTCGTCTCCGTCCATGACGGAAAGCAGAACAAGAAGGTGGGGTCCGTCGACCTCTCGCCGACCGTATTCGAGACGGCCATCCGGCCGCATCTCTATCACGCCGAAGTCCGCCGCCAGCTCGCGGACCGGCGCGCCGGGACCCACAGCACGAAGAACCGTGCCGGGGTTTCGGGCGGCGGCATCAAGCCGTACAAGCAGAAGGGCACCGGCCGCGCCCGCCAGGGCACGATCCGCGCGCCGCAGTACGCCGGCGGTGGTGTCGTGTTCGGTCCCGTGCCGCGCGGCTACTCGCACAAGCTGCCGAAGAAGGTGCGCCGCGCCGCGCTCGCTTCGGCGCTGACCCAGCGGGTGCAGGAATCGGCGATGACCGTCGTCGACACCCTCGCGGTCGATGGCTACAGCACGAAGCGAATGCGCGACATCCTGAAGTCGCTCGGTCTCGAGGACCGCTCGACGCTGATCGTGATCGACCAGCCGAATCCGACCGTGGAAGCCTCCGCCCGGAACCTGCCGCGCGTCAGCGTGATCCGGAGCGAAGGGCTCAACGTATACGACCTGCTGCGTCACCAGAATCTGCTGATCACGCGTGCGGCGCTCGCGGCACTCGAGAGCCGATTGGCCGGTGGCGGACGCAGCGCGGAAGGGGAGAGCTGAGATGAATCTCCACGACGTCATCGATCGCCCGATCGTCACCGAGAAGAGCGCGATCGCCCGCGAGGCGGGGAACATCGCGACCTTCCGGGTCGATCCGAAGGCGACCAAGCACGACATCCGGCGCGCGGTCGAGCAGCTCTTCTCCGTCAAGGTCCAGAGCGTTCGGACCATGCAGCAGCAGGGCAAGAAGAAGCGGGTCGGGAAGTTCATCGGCCGAAAGCCGACGTGGAAGAAGGCGATCGTCGAGCTGGCTCCCGGCCAGACGATCGAATTCTTCGAAGGAGTTTGATTCATGCCGGTCCGGAAGTACAGGCCGACCTCGCCCGGTCGCCGCAACATGAGCGTCTCCGATTTCGGGGAGCTCACGCGGGGCCATTCCGAGCGTTCCCTGACGAAGGGGCTCGTCGCCAAGTCCGGCGGCCGCAACGTCAATGGACGCATCACGACCTATCACCGCGGCGGTGGCCACAAGCGGCTGTTCCGGCAGATCGATTTCCGCCGCAACAAGATCGACGTGCCGGCACGGGTCGCCGCGATCGACTACGACCCGAATCGCTCGGCGAACATCGCGCTGCTCCACTACGTGGACGGCGAGAAGCGCTACATCCTCGCCCCGAACGGGCTGAAGATCGGCGACCAGGTCATGTCCTCGGTCAACGCGGAGATCCAGCCGGGCAATGCCCTGCCGCTCTCGAAGATCCCGCTCGGTACCCAGGTCCATGCCATCGAGCTCAAGCCCGGCAAGGGCGCACAGATGGTGCGGTCGGCGGGAACCAGCGCGCAGCTGATGGCGCGCGAGGGTCATCTCGCGACCCTGCGTCTCCCCTCCGGCGAAATGCGCATGGTCCATGTCGACTGCGTCGCGACGGTCGGCGAGGTCGGCAACGCGGAGCACGAGAATCGCCGCATCGGCAAGGCGGGGCGAACGCGCTGGCTGGGCTTCCGCTCGGTCGTCCGCGGCGTCGCGATGAACCCGGTCGACCATCCCATGGGTGGTGGCGAGGGGCGATCGTCGGGCGGTCGGCATCCCTGCACGCCGTGGGGCAAGGTGACCAAGGGCCCGAAGACCCGGAACAACAAGCGAACCGATCAGTTCATCGTCAAGCGACGCGGCAAGAAGTAAGGAAGAGCCATGGCACGTTCCCTGAAGAAGGGTCCCTTCGTGGATCCGAGCCTGCAGAAGAAGGTCGACAAGATCAGCGCCGGCGGTCCGAAGGCGGTGATCAAGACCTGGTCGCGGCGATCGATGATCACGCCCGATTTCGTCGGTGTCACTTTTCACGTCCACAACGGAAAGCTCTTCATGCCCGTCTTCGTGACGGAGAACATGGTCGGGCATCGGCTCGGTGAGTTCGCGCCGACGCGCAAGTTCACCGGACACGCCGGGGACAAGAGGGTCAAGAAGTGATGGAAGTCAAGGCATCGCTCAATGGCTATCGGGTCAGTCCGCGCAAGGCGCGTCTCGTCGTGGATCAGATCCGCGGCAAGGGCGTCGAGGACGCGCTGAACCTCCTCGACCTCTCTCCGAAGCGGGTGGGCGTTCCGATCGCGCAGCTGCTTCGATCGGCCGTCGCCAACGCCGAGCAGAAGAACGAGAAGCAGCGGGCGGGGATCGAGCTCGACAACCTGGTCGTCGCCCAGATCTACGTCGACGAGGGCCCGAGCATGTGGCGCATCCGCCCGCGTGCCCAGGGCCGGGCCTCCTGGATCCAGAAGCGAAGCAGCAACATCAACGTGGTTCTCTCGGAACGATAAGGACGAATTCATGGGTCAGAAGGTTCATCCCTACGGCTTCCGAGTCGGCACGCTCTTCGGCTGGCAGTCCAACTGGTTCGCCGGCAAGCAGTACGCGGCGCAGCTTCACGAAGACGTGAAGATCCGCGCGTTCATC
>CAUJGH010000352.1 GCA_963169575.1 Myxococcota bacterium
CCGTGATGTACGAAGGCACGCCGACCCATCCGGGCCCCGACCGCTGGTGGAGCCTGATCGAAAAATGGGGCGTCACGATCTTCTACACGGCGCCCACCGCGATCCGCACCTTCATCCGCCTCGGCGACGAACATCCCGCGAAGCACGACCTCTCGTCGCTGCGCCTGCTCGGCAGCGTCGGCGAGCCGATCAACCCCGAAGCCTGGATGTGGTACCACCGCGTGATCGGCGGCAAGCGCTGCCCGATCGTCGACACCTGGTGGCAGACCGAGACGGGCGGAATCATGATCTCGTCGCTCCCCGGCGCCGTCGACACGCGGCCCGGCTCGGCGACGCTGCCCTTCCCCGGCATCCACGCGGACATCTTCGACGGCGAGGGCAAGCCCGTGAAGGGCGAGGGCGGGGGCTTCCTCGTCCTCACGCATCCCTGGCCCGGCATGCTGCGCGGCATCTGGGGCGATCCGGCGCGATTCAAGGAGACCTACTGGAGCAAGTACGCGAAGACCTACTTCGCGGGCGACGGAGCCCACCGCGACAAACAGGACTATTTCTGGATCATGGGCCGCATCGACGACGTCATGAACGTCTCGGGCCATCGCATCGGCACGATGGAGGTCGAGAGCGCCCTCGTCTCGTCCCCGGAAGTCGCGGAAGCAGCCGTCGTCGGCCGCCCCGACGACCTGACGGGAACCGCGATCGTCGCCTTCGTGACGCCGAAGGGCACGGCCAATCCGGACGACGCCCTCGTCGGCCGGCTCAAGCAGCACGTCACGAAGGAGATCGGCGCGATCGCGCGCCCGGCGGAGATTCGCTTCACGAACGCGCTCCCGAAGACGCGCTCGGGCAAGATCATGCGGCGCCTGCTGCGCGACATCGCGTCGGGGCGGGCCGTCGCCGGCGATACGAGCACGCTCGAGGATTTCAGCGTGCTCGCGCAGCTGCGGGCGAGCGACGAGGACTGAAGCAGTGGCACCGAACGGGGATCCCGAGCTCGAACGCTTCGTCACGGAAGTCGCCCGTCGCAACCCGGGCGAGCCCGAGTTCCTGCAGGCCGTGCGCGAGGTCGCGCACGACGTGCTGCCGCTCGTCGCCGATCGCCAGGCCTATCGCGACGCCCGGATCCTCGAGCGCCTGGCCGAGCCGGACCGCGCGATCTCGTTCCGGGTCGCCTGGGTCGACGACGCGAACGCGGTCCGGATCCAGCGCGGCTACCGGATCCAGTCCTGCAACGCGATCGGTGCCTACAAGGGCGGGCTGCGGTTCCACCCGAGCGTGAACCCCTCGATCCTGAAATTCCTGGGCTTCGAGCAGACCTTCAAGAACGCGCTGACGACGCTGCCGATGGGCGGGGCCAAGGGCGGCTCGGATTTCGATCCGCGTGGCAAGAGCGACGGCGAGGTCATGCGCTTCTGCCAGGCCTTCATGTCCGAACTCTTCCGCCACATCGGTCCGAACACCGACGTACCCGCCGGCGACATCGGCGTCGGCGCGAGGGAGATCGGCTTCCTCTTCGGCCAGTACCGCCGCCTCGCCAACGAGTTCACGGGCACGTTCACGGGCAAGGGCCTCGCCTACGGCGGCTCGCTCGTGCGAACGGAAGCGACCGGCTTCGGCTGCGTCTATTTCGCCCGCGAGATGCTCGGGACCCGCGGCGACGAGATCCGGGGCAAGACCTGCCTCGTATCGGGCTCGGGCAACGTCGCGCAGCACACCGCCGAGAAGCTCATCGAGCTCGGTGCGAAGGTCGTCACGCTCTCCGACTCCGACGGCTTCGTCCATGATCCCGCCGGCCTCGATGCCGAGAGGCTCGCCTTCGTGATCGATCTCAAGACCCGGCAACGCGGCCGGATCCGCGAATACGTCGAGAAATGGGGCGGGACCTTCCATGCCGGCGAGCGCCCCTGGAAGGTCCCCTGCGACCTCGCGTTCCCCTGCGCCACGCAGAACGAGATCGACGCGGAGAGCGCGCGCCAGCTCGTCGCGAACGGCTGCCGGCTCGTCGCCGAGGGCGCGAACATGCCCTCCAGCCTCGAGGCGATCGGGGTCTTCCGCGCGAACCGATTGCTCTTCGCGCCCGCCAAGGCCGCCAATGCCGGCGGCGTCGCCGTCAGCGGCCTCGAGCAGAGCCAGAACGCCATGCGGCTCGCGTGGACGCGCGAGGAGGTCGACCAGCGACTGCTCGAGATCATGCAGAAGATCCATGCCCGCTGCGTCGAGTTCGGCCGCGAGGGCGACGAGGTCGACTATCTGCGCGGCGCGAACCGCGGCGGCTTCGTCAAGGTCGCGGACGCGATGCTCGCCCAGGGCGTGCTGTGAGGCCGGGGAGGCTAGGGCCTTCCGCTCCGCCAGCGGCCGAGGCGATCGCGCCAGACCTGCACGACGCCGCCGAGATCCGGCTCCGGCGTGGCGAGCGCCTCGCCGCTGGTCAGCTCGTGAAGCGTGCGAACGACGCCCTTATGCGCGACGACGAGCGCGGAACCGGCGCCCGAGGCCCGCAGTCGATCGAGGCCCCGGGCGATGCGCGCGCGAAAATCCGCACGCCGCTCGCCGCCCGGATAGTCGAACCGCGCGAGATCGCGCTGCCAGATCGCGAAGAGCTCGGGATCGGCGGCCGCGATCTCCTCCCGGGTCAAGCCCTCCCAGCGCCCGAAATCGACCTCGCGAAAATCGGGCTCGAGCTCGATCGGCCGGTCGGGCGCGAGGATGCGCGCCGACTCGGCCGCACGCGCGAGCGAGCTCGCATAGACGACCTCGAACGCCTCGCCCGCGATCCGTTCGCGCGCGCGCCGGACCTGCTCGCGGCCGACATCCGAGAGCGGGACGTCGGTCGCGCCGTAGTAGCGGATGCTCGATTGGCCCTCGGTCTCGCCGTGTCGAACCAGGATGAGTCGCTCGAGTCGCTCCGCCATGCGCGGACCTTCGCTTTCGCGAGGGGCCGAGTCAACGCGAGCGGGCGGCGCGACACGTGAGCGACGCGCTTCCCCCGATCGGGGTTCCGATCGAAGCCGAGCTCGAAGGCCGGCTCGTCCGGCGCTACAAGCGCTTTCTCGCCGACATATCGCTCCCCGACGGACGCGAGCTCACCGTCCACTGCCCGAACCCC
>CAUJGH010000353.1 GCA_963169575.1 Myxococcota bacterium
CATGCGGGGCATGCGGGGCATGCGGCGCCGGCCGATGCGCCGAAGCCGGCTCCGCTCCTCCCCGGCATGGGCGAGGTCCGCCGGCCGATCACGACCTCGAGCGCGCTCGCCCAGACCTATTTCGATCAGGGCATGGCGCTGCTCTACGGCTTCAACCACGACGAGGCCGCGCGCTCGTTCCGCCGCGCGGCCGAGCTCGATCCCGAGGCGGCGATGCCGTACTGGGGCCTCGCACTCGCGATCGGCCCCAACTACAACGATACGGCCGTCGACGCCGCGCGCGCGCAGGCGACCTGGGACGCCGTGCAGGCCGCTCTCGCCCGGGCACCGCAGGCGAGCGCGCGGGAGCAGGACTACGTGCGCGCCGTCGAGAAACGTTATGCCTCGCCGGATCCCGCCTCCGATTGGCTGGCCTTCCATCACGACTACAGCGCCGCGATGCGCGAGCTCGTCCGCAAGCATCCCGACGATCTCGATGCGGCGACGCTCTTCGCCGAGAGCCTGATGATGCTGCGCCCCTGGCAGCTCTGGACCGCGGACGGCGAGCCGGCGCCCGGCACCCTCGAGCTCGTCGCCGTGCTCGAGGACGTCCTGCGCCGGGATCCGAGCCACGCCGGCGCGAACCATTTCTACATCCATGCCGTCGAGGCCTCGAAGAACCTCGAGCGCGCAATCCCCTCCGCCGAACGCCTGATGACGCTCGCGCCCGGCGCCGGCCATCTCGTCCACATGCCCGGCCACATCTTCCTGCAGACCGGCGACTACGAGCTCGCCGCGAAGACGAACGTCGCCGCCTCGCAGGCCGATCGCGCCTACGTCGAACGCACCGGCGCCTCCGGCATGTATCCCCTGATGTACTGGACGCACAACATCCACTTCATCGCCTACGCGCGCATGCAGCAGGGGCGCTTCGACGAGGCGCTCGCGGCGGCGCGCGAGATGGTCGAGAACGTCGGCTCGGCGGTCTCGGACATGCAGATGCTCGAGGGCTTCGTGACGTACCCGCTCTCGGTGATGCTCGCCTTCCGCGAGGCGGACGCGGTGCTGGCGGAACCGGAGCCGCCGGCGGACCAGGCGCTCGCCCGCGCCTTCTGGCGCCATGCGCGCGGCGTCGCGCGGGCGATCCGCGGCGAGCACGAGCTCGCCGAGCAGGAACGCCGGCAATTCGCGGCGGCGGTCGCGGCGGTGCCCGCGGAACACCGGTTCCTGATCAACAACTCGGCAGCGGATTTCCTCGCCGTCGCGGGCGCGGTCCTCGATGCGGAGATCGTCGCGGCGAGGGGCAAGGCGGACGCCGCGATCGCGCTCTGGGAGAAGGCGGCCGAGCGGCAGGCGGCGCTGCAATACGACGAGCCGCCGCCGTGGTACGAGCCCGTCGCCCAGCGCCGGGGCTTCGCGCTGCTGCGCGCCGGCCGGCAGATCGAGGCGGAGGCCGTATTCCGCGACGCCCTCGCCGGACGGCCCCGCGACGGAAGGCTGCTCTTCGGTCTCGCGCAATCGCTGCGGGCGCAGGGCCGCGAGGGCGACGCGATCCTCGTCGAAGGGCGGCTCGCCGACGCATGGGATCCGTCGGCGAGACCGCTTCGGGTCGGCGATCTTTGAAAAAACCCGGTCCAACCGGGCCTCCACGGGCTAATCGTCTGCGCGCGCCGCGGAACGACCGCGCGCCGAAATGCGCCGTAACGAGCCGCCTCCGCGCCGCCCGTGCGCGCCGCCAAGGAGCCCCGTCCCGATGCCCGCGAGCCCGTCCGATGAGGCGCATGACCGCGCCCGAGCGAACCAGCGCGCCCGATTCGTCCTCGGCCTCTTCATCGCCCTGGCGCTCATCTCCGCCCTCTACGGCGCCGGGGTCAAGCCGCTCCTGAAGGCGGGCGGTCTGATCGCCCTCCACAGCGAATCGACCGAAGCGAAGCAATGGCTCCACGACGGCCTCGGCGTCTCCTCCCCCGACGTCGTCGCGATCTTCCGGAGCGAAGAGCTCTCCGCCCTCGACAGCGAGTTCTACGACGAGATCGAGCCCGTCCTCGAGGCCCTCGACGAGCTCGAGTCCGTCGAGTCGGTGACGTCGTATTTCGATTCGGGTCTGATCTCGATGGTCTCGGAGGATGGCTCGCAGGCCGTCGTCTTCATCTCACTCCGGGGCGACGACACGGCGAAGAGCCAGGCCCTGCCCGGCCTGCGCGAGACGCTCGAAGGCTCGCCGCTCTCGGTCCAGCTCGGCGGCACGTTGCCCGCCGAGGCCTTCGCCCAGGAGACCGCCTTCCGCGATCTCGCCCGCGGCGAGCTGATCGCGGCACCGATCATCGTGCTGCTCCTCTTCTATTTCTTCCGCGGGGTCACGGCGACGCTGCTTCCCGTCGCCGTCGCCGCCTTCGCGATCCCGACGACGCTGGCCGGGCTGCGCGTGCTCACGCATCTGTTCGACGTCTCGGTCTTCGCGCTCAACGTCGCGAGCATCATCGGCATCGGCCTCGCCGTCGACTACTCCCTGCTCGTCGTGACGCGCTTCCGCGAGGAGGCCGCGCAAGGCCAGGGCGTCCCGGCGGCGCTGGCGCGCACGATGAAGACCGCGGGCCATGCGATTCTCGTCTCTGGCTTCACGGTCGCCGTCTCGCTGGCCGGGCTGCTCGTCTTCCCGCTGATGGTGCTCCGCACGATCGCGATCTCGGGGATCATGGTCGTCGGCTTCGCGATGCTGGGCGCGCTCGTGCTGCTGCCGGCGATGCTCGCGCTCTACGGCGAGCGGGTCGTCTCGAAGCAGGGCCAGGATACGAGCCCGATGGCTCGGCAGCTGCGGATCTTCGCGCAGTGGGTGATGCGCTGGCCGGTGATCCTCACGGTCGTGACGACGCTCTTCCTGCTCGCCCTCGGCTCGCCCGCGCTGCGCATGAAGAGCGCCATGCCCGACTCGAAGATCTTCCCGCCCGGCGCAGAGGTCCGCGTCGTCGACGAGATCCTCGAGGCGAAGGTGCCCTCGGGCTTCGGGAACCAGCCGCTGACGCCGATCTTCGTCGCGGTCCGATCGAAGACGGATTTCTCGGCGCCCGGCGAGGTCGGAAAGCTGATCGCGTACGTCGAGGCGTTGAAGGACGTCGACGGCGTCGATCGCGTCGAGAGTCCGTTCGCCTCGGGCGATCTCTCGGATCCCGAGCGGGCCCCGCGGCTCGTCGCCGATCCCTCGCTTCTCTCGAGCGAGGAGCGCGATTTCCTCTCCGATACGCTGCGCGGCGATCTCGCCCTCGTCTACGTCTACGGCGAGGCGCCCTGGCGCTCGAACGAGGCGGGCGATCTCGTCGCCAAGATCCGCGACGTGCCGAAGCCCGAGCTCGAAATCCGGGTCGGTGGCCCGACGGCCGAGAACTTCGACGGTCGCAAGGCGCTCGGCGACCATCTGCCGACCGTCTTCTGGCTGATCGTCGCGACCAACATCCTGATCCTCTTCCTCGCCTTCGGCTCGGTCGTCATTCCGTTCAAGGCGATCGCGATGAACGTCGTCTCGGTCGCCGCGAGCTTCGGGGCGCTCGTCTGGATCTTCCAGGACGGCCATCTGCGCTGGCTGCTCGCCTTCGAGACCCAGGCCGGAATCGAGGTCACGATCCCGGTCGTCCTGCTCGCCGTCGTCTTCGGCCTCTCGATGGACTACGAGATCTTCATGCTCTCGCGCATCAAGGAGGAGTTCGACAAGAGCGGCGACAACACTTCGAGCGTCGCGATCGGCCTCGAGCATACGAGCAGCATCATCACACGCGCCGCGCTGCTGCTGATCGCCGTGGTCGGCGCCTTCGCTTTCGGCGAGTTCATCTTCGTCAAGGAGATCGGCGTCGGCCTCGTCGTCGCGATCTTCCTCGACGCCACGATCGTGCGCTGCGTGCTCGTGCCGTCGACGATGAAGCTGCTCGGCAGCCTCAACTGGTGGTCTCCGGCCTGGCTGCGGCGGATCTGGAATCCGAGCTTCAAGGGCCTCTGAGGCGCAGATCGCGGAGGGGAGCGTCATGGCGGCGAAACCGGCGAAACGTTCCCGGCCGGCGAGTGGACGCGGCGACGGGCTCACCTTCGACCCGCGCGAGGCCCTGACGACGCTGCGCGCCGCAGATCCGATCCTGCGGCGGACGATCGACTCGATCGGCGATCTGAACCTCGAGCGCGAGCTGCGCGCCGCGACGAGCGTCTACGCCGCGCTCGCGGAGTCGATCGTCTCGCAGCAGCTCTCGGGCAAGGCTGCCGCGACGATCTACGGCCGCGTCTGCGCGCTCTTTCCGGGCGGGCGGGGCGGTCCGAAGCCCGCGCAGATCCTCGCCGCCCCCGATGCCGCGCTGCGCGGCGCCGGGCTCTCCCGCGCCAAGGCGCTCGCGCTCCGGGACCTGGCCGAGCGGAGCCTCGCCGGCGAGATTCCGACGCTCGCCGTCGCGCGTCGGCTCCCGGACGAAACGATCATCGAACGACTGACGGCGGTGCGCGGCATCGGGCGCTGGACGGCGGAGATGTTCCTGATCTTCCGCCTCGGTCGGCCCGACGTCCTGCCGGTGGACGACCTCGGCGTCCGCAAGGGCTTCGCCCTGGCCTATGGCCTCCCGGAGCATCCGAAGCCCCGGGCGCTCGCCGCCCACGGTGAGAGATGGGCTCCCTTCCGCACGGTCGCGAGCTGGTATCTCTGGCGCCGAGCCGACCGGGGCTAGGCGAGGCGCACGCAATTCGGCGGCACGTTCAAGCCGCTTCCCGTGATCGGCGATAGACCCACCATGGACCTTCGACGCATCGAGCGATCTCATGACGCGCGTCCGCGCCGGGCGCGCACCCCTCTTCGAGCGCTGCTGACGAGCCTCCTCCTGCTCGCAATCTCGGGCGCCAGCGGCTGCATGGTGATGGACGAGCTCGATACGGCTGCGGCAAAGATGCCCACTTCCGCCGCCGACAAGGCAAAGAAGAAGGCCGGCACCACCACGCCTCAGGCGGGTGCGGCGGAGCGACTCGCGGCGACGAAGCGGATGCTGGACGAGCGCTCCCAGAAATGGTGGAGCGAGGCGAAGACGATGACGCCGGGCGAGTCGACGGAGGGCATCGTGAGCTGCCGATTGCCCGAGGGCCGTCAATTCATGACGAAGGACGACTGCCTCGCCCAGGGCGGAAAGACGGAGGACGGACGCGGCTGATGCCGTCCGCGATCCACGTCGCTTTGCCCCGAGCGCGTGCGGCCGTTAGATTGGGCTCGCGCGCCATTGCGGGGCGGAGCTCGACCTCGATCCAGGTCGGCGGGCTCCGGTCGGAAGGACCGGGTCGAAGGACCGGGATCGGAATCGCTTGACGAGCCACGTCGCCACGAAATCCGGCCGAATCGAGGGTGAATCCTTCGGAGGCGGCGTCCGCTTCCGCGGCATTCCCTTCGCGAAGCCACCGATCGGCGCGCTCCGCTTTCGCGCTCCCGAGCCGCCCGAGCCCTGGTCCGGCCTCCGCGACGCCCGCGACTACGGTCCCTCGTCTCCGCAGATCGGCCCCGTCAATCGCGTCATCCGCAGCCTGATCGGCGCGGCGGGCAGCCGTCAGAGCCAGGACTGCCTCTATCTCAACGTCTGGACACCGAAATGCGACGGCGCTCGCCGTCCCGTCATGGTCTGGATCCACGGCGGCGCGTTCATCCTCGGCTCGGGCTCGACCTCGCTCTATTCCGGCGAGCGGCTCGCGACCCGGGGCGACGTCGTCGTCGTCACTCTCAACTATCGCCTCGGCGCGCTCGGCTTTCTCTCCTGGAAGGGTTTCCATTCGGGGTCCGACCGGCCGCCCGCGAACCTGGGCCTGCGCGATCAGATGGCGGCCCTCGCCTGGGTCCGGGAAAACATCGAGGCCTTCGGCGGCGATCCGGAGAACGTGACGGTCTTCGGCGAGTCGGCCGGGGCCATGAGCATCGGGACACTGCTCGGTGTGCCTTCGGCCCGCGGACTCTTCCACAAGGCGATCCTCCAGAGCGGAGCGGCCCACAACGTCTCGACCCCCGAGAAGGCGGCGCAGGTCGCTGGCGAGTTCTTCGCATCGCTCGGGATCGAAGACCCTTCTCCCGACGCGCTGCTCGAGCTCCCGGTCGGAAGACTGATGGAGGCGCAGGCCCGGGCGACGGTCGGCATCGGCCTCGAGAACGGCCTGATGGCCTGGCAGCCCTGCGTCGACGGAGACCTGATTCCGGAGCCGCCGCTCGCCGCGATCGACCGCGGGTTCGCACACGACGTCCCGATGCTGATCGGCACGAATCGCGACGAGTACCGGCTCTTCACGTTCATGGACCGCGATCGCGTGAACGACGCCGAGCTCGCCGCTCGCGTCCGCCGGATCGCGCGCCGGGGAGAAGCCGACGACGCACTGCTCGCCGAGCGCATCCTCAACACCTACGGCCCGAGCACCGGCGAGCGCGATCCGGGGGCGAACGAGCGCTGGATCGCGCTGCAGGGCGACCGCATCTTCCACTACCCCGCCGTCCGCCTCGCCGACGCCCAATCCGCCCATCAAGCACGCACGTACGCCTATCTCTTCGAATGGTCCCTGCCGCTGATCGGCGGCGGCCTCGGCGCCTGCCACGGCCTCGATCTGCCCTTCGTGTTCGGCGCGACGCGCGGCGGCCTCCTGCGCGTCGGGCTCGCGGCGGACCGCGGTGCGAGCCGACTGGCCGACGCGATGCAGGACGCCTGGGTCGCCTTCGCGCGAACCGGCGAGCCCGCGGCGGATGCGCTGCCCGACTGGCCCGCCTACGAGACCCATCGCCGCTACACGATGACGCTCGGTGGCCGGCGCGGCGTCGTCAAGGATCCCCACGAAGCCGCGCGCGCCTTCTGGAGCCCGTTCATCCCGAACGGCGAGGTCGGCGTCGGGTAGCGACGCGTCCAGGCAACTAACCACCCGCCATCGCGCCGAGCACGATCAGGACCTCGCGCCCCTCCGCCACCGGCTGCGGCAGCGGATCCGTCGCAGGCTGGTGCGACAGATCCTCCTGGCAGGCGAAGAAGCGCACGAAGGCCCGGCGCCGACCGCTCGCCTGATCGCGCAGCGTGCCGCGCAGCACGGGGAAGCGCGCCTCGAGCGCATCGAGGACCGCGGCGAGCGAGAGCGTGCCGTCGGCCGCGGGGGCGACCTCGAGCCGCAGCTCCCCGTCGATGCGCGCGAGACTCCGCAGATGATGCGGAAGCGTCAGACGGATCTCGGCCGACCCGCTCATCGCAGCGTCTGCACTTCGACCGACAGCACCGCCGGCAGGTTCTGCGCGATCGCCGTCCACGAATCCCCGCCGTTCCGCGACGCGTAGACCTGCCCGCCCGTCGTTCCGAAGTAGACGCCGCATTCGTCGAGCCCGTCGACCGCCATCGCGTCGCGCATGACGTTGACATAACAATGCTCTTGCGGGAGACCCTGCGAGAGCGCTTCCCATTCCTGACCGCCCGACCGACTCCGATAGACGCGCAGCTTGCCGTCGGGCGGGAAATGCTCCGAGTCGCTCTTGATCGGCACGACGTAGATCGTCTCCGGCTCGTGGGCATGCACGTCGATCACGAAGCCGAAATCGCTCGGCAGGTTGCCCGAGACCTCGCGCCAGGAGTCGCCGCCGTCGTCGCTGCGCATCACGTCCCAATGCTTCTGCATGAAGAGCACGTCGGGACGCTTCGGATGCATCGCGATGTGGTGGACGCAGTGGCCGACCTCGGCGACCGGATCGGGGATCTGCTCGGAGTGGAGGCCCTTGTTGATCGGGCGCCAGGAGACGCCCGCGTCGTCGCTGCGGAAGCTGCCGGCCGACGAGATCGCGACGGTGATGCGCTCGGCCTTCGTCGGATGCAGCAGGATCGTGTGGAGGCAGAGGCCGCCGGCGCCGGGCTGCCAGTCCTTGCCCGTGCCGTGCAGGCGCAGGCCCGAGAGCTCCTGCCAGCTCGCACCGCCGTCGACCGACTTGAAGAGCGCGGCATCCTCGACGCCGGCGTAGACCGTGTCCCGATCGCCGAGCGAGGGCTCGAGATGCCAGACGCGCGCGAACTCCCAGGGATGCGGCGTGCCGTCGTACCATTGATGCGTCCCGGGAACGCCGTCGTAGCGGAAGTCGTTGCCGACCGGATTCCAGCTGCGGCCGCCATCGTCGGAGCGCTGGATCAGCTGGCCGAACCAGCCCGAGCTCTGCGAGGCGTAGATCCGGTTCGGATCGACCGGCGAGCCCTTCAGGTGGTAGATCTCCCAGCCCGCGAAGAAGGGCCCGGCGACTTCCCAGCGATCGCGGCCCGCATCCGAGCTCAGGACGAAGGCCCCCTTCTTCGTGCCGACGAGAACCCGAACGCCCTGCTTCATGATCTTCTCCCGGGTCGGCCTCCTCGCGTTCGGGAGAGACGACCGCTGCGCGCCGCCAGCCCGGCGACGATGCTCATCATCCAGCCGACCTGGACTCCCAGAGCCGGCTCCGGCACCGTGATCTCCGCGATCGTCGTCGGCGGCAGCGTCTCGAGCGAGAGGTCCGCCGCGACGGCAATCCCCCGAACCGCGACCGTGCCCCCCGACTCCGACTCCCGCACGACGCGCAGCCGGCCGATGCGGACCGGCGCCGTCGCGGGATTGCGCGCGTGCAGCCCGTTGACGCGCAAGGTCTTGCCCGTCCGCTGCGCGACGACGCCTGCCTCGGGCAGGAAGTCGTAGAGACCGACGCCGGGGCTCGCGCGCAGGGTGAAATCCCAGCCGCAGAGCTCCGTACCATCGCCGCTCTCGCACGCGATCCCGGACTGAGTCGCGCCGGTCCCCGTCAGATCGACATAGAGATCGAGATTTTCCGGCGCGCTCGCGTCGAGCAGCGGAGGCGACGCGGCGGGGATGCCGTCGTCGGCGGGGCTGTGGTAGACGAGGACCGCGGCCGGCGCGGCGGCCGGCGCAGTCAGAGCGAGCGGGAGGGCAAGCCCGAGGCCGAATCGCAACCCGAGCCGCAGCAGCGCGCTGGGAATCGGCGCGCGCTGCCGGCCGAGGCTCGGTCGCCGGCGCTCGGATGATTCGCCGCCGGAGGACTCGACCCGATCGGTGGATCTCACGGCGCCACCTCCCATTTATCCATCAGCCAGGCTTCGATGTCGCTGCGCTGGGTCGCCGAGAGCGGGCCGTCGAAGACGATCAGCTCGGCGATGCCGCCATCGAGGGTGTTCCCGCTCGGGGTCGTCCCGACGCCGTAGCCGACGCAGACCGGCCAGAGCAGATCCGGGAAATAGCTGTTGAGGTCCTGGGTCTGAGTCGCAGCGCGCGTCACGCGGTTGGTCCGCAGGCTGCTCGCCGCCGTGTCGCTCGTGACCTCGATCGTCGCGACATAACGCGCCGGGACGTTCGGCGGCGCATTTCCGCTGACGACGTACGACGGCGAACCGCCCGATTGCCGCCGGTTCGCCGCATAGACCAGATTGCCGCTGCCGCCCGTCCCGATCTGCCAGTAGACCTCGAGATCCGAGTCCTGCGTGCGCGAGAAGCGCTGGCTGAAGAGGCCCTGGTAGCTCTTGCGGACGTCGTTGCGCGCGACGATGAAGATCGTGGCGCCCGATCGCAGGTCGATCGGCATGTCCGAACAGAGATGATCGTCGACACCGTCGAACTCGAGCATCCCGCCGCCGACCGGCTGGCGCGGGCGCTGGACCGGGACGTCCGCGCGCAGCCCGATCCCGAAGGCCCGGTCGCGCCATTCGATCACCGAGCCGTCGCCCGCGACGTCGATCGAATCGAAATCCGATGCGTCGAGCCAGAAGACCGGGCTCGGCGCGTTCGCCATCGGATCGAAGGGCTCGGGGCCTTCGACGTAGAGCCGCCGGATCTGGTCCTCGTCGAGCGCGACGGCATAGACACGCGCTTCGTCGATGCGTCCGGCGAGATAGGCGTCGCGGCCGAGAGCTGTCCCGATCGCACCGCCCGCATCCTGATGGCGAAGGCCCATCAGGAAATTCGCACTGCCCGCTTCGTAGCGGATCCCGGGGGTGCCCCAGACGATCGGGTTCGTCGTGTAGCGCTGGCCGTTGCGGTAGATCTGGATCGTGCCGTCGGCCTGGTAGCTGACCGCAATCTGCACGGCTTGCGGCCGAGTCGCGGTCTCGAGGGGACCGTCGTTGCCGAAGTTCGTCAGGTGCGAGCGACTCGCGAAGTCGCTGCCGTTGAGCCAGCGCCGCGCCGAGTCCTCCGCGAACACGATGGAATCGAAGACATCCGTCCCGGCCGATTTCTGGATCGTCAGCGCGCCGCCTGCGGTCTGGTTCAGGTTGGCGAGCTCGAGCCAGACGACGAGGGTGCGCGGACCGATGTCGCGCAGCAGCGGCGCCGTCGAGAGATAGTCGTCGATGCCCTCGAGCTCGAGCGCGCCGCCCGCGATCACGGCCCCGCCATGGAGCGTCCCGTCGGCCCCGCCGACCGCGTCGTTCGGTCCTTCGTTGAACGTCCAGACATGCGCCGGCTTCGGATTCGCCCCAGGGCACGCGGCGCCGATGCCGGGCCCGGACGCCGGCGTCGCGAGCGCGCGGTCGAGGACCACCGCCTGACGGATGTCGCAGAGCGGCGAGCCATCGAAGACCGCGCAGCGCGCGGCCGCCCCTTCATCGAGGGGCAGCCCACGGCCCGCGAGCACATCGCGCAGGCGCGAGACGTCCTGCGCGGCGCCGTCGAGCATCCCGCCGTCGCCCGTCAGATCGCCGCATTGGCAGGCGTCGGGCGTTCCGTCGCCGACGCTCGCGCTGCCGAGGCCGCCGCGGTCGAGACCGCCGGGATCGGAGATGCCGGGGCAGGCCTCGCAGGCATCGCCACGGCCATCGCCATCGGCGTCGAGCTGGTCGGGATTGACGACGGTGACGCAGAGATCGCAGGCATCGCCGTGGCCATCGCCGTCCTGATCCTGCTGGCCCGCGTTCGCGGCAGTCGGGCAGTTGTCGACGGCATCGCCGATCAGATCGAGGTCGGCATCGCCGTCGACCGAGACGCTTCCCTGGAACGTCACGCTCGAGCTCCCGACGAAGGCGATCGGCTGGAGCGGATCGCCGCCGAGGGCCAGATCGCGCACGATCGTGTTCGAATCTTCGAGGCTCAGGGCGAAGCGGCCGGGCCCGCCATCGAGCCGCGTGGGATGCGCGATCGGATCGGGCGCGCCGGAGAACCCGGTCCCGCCCGGCGCATAACCGCCCGCCAGCGTCAGCGTCTTGTCGACCAGATAGACCGCCGCGGCGGTCGCGCTCTTCAGACCGCTCGGCAACACGAGATAGCTTCCGCCGCTGCAGTTGCCCGCGATCCGAACGGTCGCACCGCTGCCCGCGCGGTAGATCGCGTTCTGCACCGCCTGGGCGTCGGCGCTCGCGAACACGGTCGCGCCGCCGTCATGGGTCGCCCAGCAGACGGCGGTGTCGAGGCGAACCTTCATGCTGCGGAACTGCTGGAAGGGATCAGGCAGCGTCTTCAAAGCCCGGTTGAGACCGGTCGCGCCCGGAATGACGTCGAGGAACTCGCCGTAGATCTCGGCGGCGCCATCGTCGAGCAGCAGCTGCAGCTCGGCGCCGTCGAGCTCGTCGGGGACTTCGACGATGGACTCGAAGCTGCCGAATCCGTTGCGGGCCGCGGCGAGATCCGCGGAATGGACGACGGGCATGTCGGCGGGATCGAGGGTGATGTCGGGATCGCGACCGGTCCAGGTGAAGAGCCGGAAGTCGTCCGGCGGAGCGTCGTGCTCGCCGGTCGAGCCGGCGATGATCACGTACTCGCCCGCGGCGTTGCGCTCGAGGCTGCGGACCGTGCGGCCGCCGAGGTCGAGCTCGATCGGGGTGCCGAACTGCAGGTCGGGCGGCGTGCCCGCGAAGACGTCGTCGCGGAGATAGGCCTGGCCGAGCTGCATCGGGACGATCAGGCCGCGACTGCGCGCGGTGCCGCCAGAGCGGTGATGGCGGACGAGAGGCGCCCGGAAGCCGACCCAGGCGGTCGACTGGGTGCCCGGCGCGAGGGCGAAGCCCTCGATGTTGAAGCCGTCGTCGCGCTTCGGGCTCCACTCCGGACGGGGCAGCGGCTTCAAGCCAGGCGGCAACAGCGAAAGGTCGACCTGGCATTGCTGACCGATCGCGAAGCCATAGTGGTTCGCGCCGCGGCCATGGTCGTTGCCGGCATCCCAGGCGAGGAATTGATCGCCGACGTCGTTTCGGAAGCCGTGAAAGCGAAGATCGCGATCGATCTGCGAACCGAGGAAGTCGCCGAAATCGGCGTCGCCCTCGGCGCCCGTCACGAGCTCGGTCGAGAAGAGGCCGAAGCGCTGCGGCCGGCAGAGGCCGTCATCGTTGTTGCTCGACGAGCCGATCCACCACATGCGGTCCGGTCCGAAGGTCTGGAGCGAGCCCTCGAGGTCGAGCTCCCAGGGCGGATCGGTGAGCCCGATGAACCAGAGCCAGCCCGCGAAGAGCGAGAGGTCGACGGTCTTCAGCGAACGGCCGGACTGGTTTCGGCGGTAGATGTGGACGCCGTCGGCGATGCCGTTGCGTTCGTCGTTGGCGACGATCAAGTACTGCTCGCCGCCGAGCTCGA
>CAUJGH010000354.1 GCA_963169575.1 Myxococcota bacterium
CTTGCCGGCGCCGGTGATGATCGCGACGCGGTCGTCGAGTCGGAAGCGGTCGAGTGCAGACGGGCTCATGGCAGAAGTCCTCGGGCTCAGAGTACGAATTCCTCGAGCCAGCGCGCGAGGGGGATGCGGAATCCCGCCGCGTTCTTGTGGCCCCCGCCGCCGTATTCGAGGGCGATGCGGGCGACGTCGAGCTCGCCGATCGAGTAGAGCGTCGCGAAGACGTCGGCCCCCTCGACGCGATAGACGAGCCCCCACTGCGGCCCGAAGCGCGCGCGGTCCGCCAGTTGATGGCCGATCTGGCTGCGATTGGTCGACGCGTTGACGGCCTCGATCCTGCGCGTGCCGAGCGCGACGGGCTTCGCATGCTCGAGTCGCCGCACGACCTCCATGCGGTTCGCGCGCAGGATCGGCTCGCCCTCGCGTGCGAGCTCGTCGATCGGGCGCGCCGCGAGGCGATCCCAGGCTTCGAAGTCGAGGGGATACGAGGCGATCGCGGCGTTGACGGCGTTCGAGTTCGGCAGCTGCCAGTTCCAGAGATCCTGATCTTCGACGTATTGCAGCAGCTCGGGCACGGCTTCACCCGGATGGAAATACTGCCAGGCAAGCACGGAGCCGGAATGGCCGAGGTCGAAGCACAGCTCGTGACCCTCGGCCTCGAGCGCTTCCGTCCAGGCGGGATCGCGCAGCAGGCGCTCCTGCGCAGTGATGTGGTGGTCGAGGATGACGACCTGATCCGCGACATCGGCGAGCTCGCGCAGCTCTTCGCGGCCCGGCGCGATGTCGACGAAGGCGACGAGCGCATCTTCGCAGTCCGGCAGGCGGACACGGTCTTCATGGCCGCGCGCGACGTACCAGCCGCTCTCGCCCCAGGCGCGTCGCACGGACCAGACGGCGCCGAATCCGTCGGGGCAGCCAGCATGATAGAAACAGATGCGCTTCACGGTCTTTCGATTCGCAGGCGGCGGGGGGGCCGGGGCCGCGCAGTGTAGCGGCTGGGGCGGGATTTGTGACGCGCGCGGAGGCCTGCGTTAGCCTCCTCGCCTTCGAAGTCCGCCCGCGGAGCCCCCGAAGATGTTCAAGCCTGGTGAGCGCATCGCCCTGGCCGCCCTCGATCGCCCGGCGACGCCGGCGGCCTGGCTCGCGATCGTCGAGGGATTGCATGCGGATCCCGGATTCTGGTGGCTCGACAGCGCGCTCGGCGATGGGCGACTCGGGCGTTTCTCCTTCGCGGGATCGGATCCCTATCTCTGGCTGCGGGCGCGGGGGGAGCGCGTCGAGATCGACGTCTTGCGGCCCGTCCGGCCGGGGCTGGCCCGCGGGTCCCATCAACTCGACGCGGATCCCTTCGACTGCGCCCGTTCGCTGCTCCCGCGCGCGGATTCGCTGATCTTCTCGGCGCGCACTTCGATCGGCTCCGGCAATCCGTGCTGGCACGAGGTCGACGGGCTCTCGGCGGGCATCGAGCTGCCCTTCGTCGGCGGGGCGGTCGGTTATTTCGGGTACGAGCTCGCGGCCTGGACGCTGCCGCGGGTCCGCTGCGAGAACGCCGACGATCTCGGCCTGCCGGATCTTTCGCTCGCGTTCGTCGATCGGGTGCTCGCCTACGATCATGCCGCCGAGCAGCTCTGGATCTTCGGCCTCGGCTTCGGGAGCGTCGGCTCGTCGCGCGGCGAATCCGCGCGCGGCGAAGCGATGGCCGGCTCGCGGGCCGCGGCGGATCGGCTCGCCGAGCGCGTCGAGCAGATCCTCGTGGCGCCGAATGCGCGGCGATGGCCTGCAGCGCCGCCCTCCGCGGCGCGGGCGGGCAGGCTCGCCTGCGCGGGCATTCGCGCTCGGGCGCAGGGCCACGGCGATGCGGCGAGCGCTGGGCTCGTCTCGACCGTCGATGCGAGCGGCCACGCGAAGGCGGTCGACGCGATCCTCGAGGAGATCGCCGCGGGCAACGTCTACCAGGCGAATTTCTGTCAGCGGCTGACGGTGCGCGTCCCCGCCGATCCCTGGGCCCTTTACGGTGCGCTGCGGCGGCATAATCCGGCGCCCTTCGGCGCCTATCTCGCGCTCCCGGAGGTGGCGGTGCTCTCGAGTTCGCCCGAGCGTTTCCTGCGCATGGACGCCGCGCGCCGCGTCGAGAGCCGGCCGATCAAGGGGACGCGGCCGCGCGGGGAAGACGAGGCCGAGGATCTTCGCTTGCGGCGGGCGCTCGCGGCTTCCGAGAAGGACCGTGCGGAGAACCTCATGATCGTCGATCTCGTGCGCAACGATCTCGGGCGGGTCTGCGCGCCGGGCTCGATCGCGGTGCCCGAGCTGATGCAGATCGAGGCCTATGCGACGGTCTTCCAGATGGTGTCGACCGTGACGGGCGAGCTCGCGACGGGACGCGACGCGTTCGATCTCGTGCGCGCGAACTTTCCGCCGGGCTCGATGACGGGCGCGCCCAAGCTCGCGGCGATCGCTCTGCTCGAATCGCTCGAGAGCGTGCGGCGCGGGGTCTACTCGGGTGCGCTCGGCTATCTCGATCTGCGCGGCGGGCTCGATCTCTCGGTCGTGATCCGGACGCTCGTCTGGCAGGACGGCATCGCCCATCTCCACGTCGGCGGCGGCATCGTCGCCGATTCGACGCCGGCTGCGGAATATCTCGAGGCGCTCGACAAGGCGAAGGCGCCGCTCGCGGCGATCGACGAGATCCTCGAGGCCGCGGCGGGCCGCGCACCTGCGCGCAAAGCGGCGACGGGCGAGGCGGAGATCGCCG
>CAUJGH010000355.1 GCA_963169575.1 Myxococcota bacterium
CGCGTGCAGGAGCGCGATCTGCGCCGCGCTGCGGGCCGGGGGCGCGCCGGGCTCCGTACCCGCTCCGACGCCCGCTTCCGCGTCCGGTTCTGCAGCGTCGGCGCGGCGCGTCTCGAGCGCGACGAAGACGGCGACCGCGAGCAGCTCGAAGGCGCAGAGCAGGACGTCGAGCTGGGCGCGGCGTGCGGTGAATGCGAATCGGGAGCTCGTCGCGAGCAGGGCGGCGGCGAGCAGTGCGGCTTCGTTCGACCATCGCAGTCGCCGCGCGATCCAGAGCGTCCCGACGACGCAAGCGACGCCGGCGAGCGCCGAGGGCAGCCGCGCGGCGAGCTCGTCGACCCGCCCGGACGCGGCGCCGAAGGCGGCGGCGAGCCAGAAATAGAGCGGCGGCTTCTGGCTGTAGGGCGCGCCCTCGAGATGGAGCAGCGCGAGGCCGGCAGCGCCGTTCCGGCCGGACCGGAGCTCCTCGGCGATCGCCGCATAACGCGGCTCGTCGGGCGCCCAGAGGTCGATGCTCGCGAGGCCGGCGGTGAACAGGAGCAGGGCGGCCAGGCCGGCCGCGATCGCTTCGATGCGCGCGCCGCGCGGGCTGGAGGCGAGCGGCGGTCCGGCCCGGTCTCGGGCGGGGTCCTCCGCGGCGGGCCTTCGGCGGTCGCTCTCTCGGTCGCGGACGGATGACTTCTGCACGGGCGCCATCGACGTTACCCTGCGCGGCGAGGGGATGCCGAGTGACGGACGCCGGATCGCACGCAGGAGTCGAGCCGGACCGGCCGGAAAGGCCGGAAAAGCTGGGAGCGGTGGGTGCTCGGCCGTTCGCCGCCGATCTCGAGCGGCTGATCTGCGATCCGGCCTCGCGGCCGATGGCGATCGCGGCGCTGCTCGATGCCCTGCCGGCGGCGCTGCGAACGGCCGCGGTTCGCGGGCTCTCGCGCGGGGCGCAGCGGCGGCTCTTCGAGAAGGTGCGCGATTTCGCGCCGGTCACGCTCGCCGAGCTGGTCCCGCCCGATCGGGGCGCGCTCGAGACGGTGCGCCATCTGGGTCGCAATACGCTTCCGGCCTTCCGGAACTTCGAGAAGCGCTTCTGTCGCCTGCCGGGGACGTCGGCGGATGCGCCGGACGCGCTCGCCGGCTTCAACTTCCAGGCGCTCGCGCCGCTCACGGGCCCCGGCTATTTCATGGCGCTCGCCGACCCGGAGCGCCCCGAGGTGCTCGTCGACTACCGCCGCCTGCCGCCCACGCGTCCGGCGGATTGGCCCGCAATCCGCTCCAACGAACGGGGCCTCGCGCGCTTCGTCTACGGCTTCATGGTGGATCGGCTGCGGCGCGTATCGCGCGACGTGACGATCGGATCGGCGGCGCGGCGGGGCCGCGATCTCGGCAGCTATTTCGTATTGAGCCGGGAGGGCTGAGCGCATGCCGCGGCTGTCGGTCGTCATCCCGTTCCGCGACGAGTCGCCCTCGCTCGCACCGCTCCACGAAGAGCTCGCGCGCGTCCTCGATGCGCTCCCCTTCGCCTGCGAGATCCTCTTCGTCGACGATGCGAGCAGCGACGACGGTCCGCTCGTCGTCGCGGGCCTCGCGGCTCGTGATCCGCGCATCCGGCTGCTCGCGCTCTCGCCGCATTCGGGGCAGTCGGCGGCGCTCGAGGCCGGCTTCCGCGCGGCGCGGGGCGAGCTGGTCGCGATCCTCGACGCCGATCTGCAGAACGATCCCGCGGATCTGCCGGGACTGCTCGCGGCGCTCGCGGATGCGGATTGCGTCTGCGGCGTCCGGCAGGCGCGGCGCGATCGGCTCTCGGCGCGGATTGCCTCGCGGATCGCGAATGGTGTTCGGCGGCGCGTGCTCGGGGACGCGATCAGCGACATCGGCTGCTCGCTGCGCGTCGTGCGCCGCGCCTACCTCGAGCGGCTGCCGATGTTTCGCGGGGCCCATCGCTTCCTGCCCGTCCTGCTCGCGCAGGGCGGCGCGCGCATCGTCGAACGGCCGGTCCACCACCGCCCGCGGCGCTACGGCCGCTCGAAATACGGCATCTGGATGCGGCTGCGCGTCGTCTGGGCGGATCTCGTCGGCGTCGCCTGGCTCGCGCGGCGCCGGATGCGTTACGAGGTCAAGGAGCTCGGCCCTCTCAGCCCGCGCGCTTGACCTTGAAGCCGCGCGCCTCGAGCTCGCGGACCAGCGTGTCGCGATGCTCGCCCTGGATCTCGATCACCCCGTCCTTCACCGAGCCGCCGGTGCCGCAGCTGCGCTTCAGCTCCGCGGCGAGCGCTTTCTGCGCCGCTTCGCCGCCCGGGACACCGCAGACCGTCGTCACGACCTTGCCCCCGCGCCCCTTCGTCGAGCGCCCGACACGGACGATGCCGTCGCTCGCCTTCTCCGCCTCGGCCGCGTCGCGCGCGGCGATCCGGGCCCGCGCGCCCTTGCCGCGGCAATCGCAGACGGTGATGCGGCGACCGCAGGCGGGACAGATCCGGCCCGCCTCGCTCGAATAGACGAGCCGATCGCCCGAGTCGCGGGTCACGGCGCGGCGGGAGCGCCGATCAGGCGGCGGTGGTCGACCATGATGCAGCGATCCTGCACCACCTCGATCCCGGCATCGCGCAGGCGCTGGGCGGAGGGACCGTGGTGGATCCCGAGCTGCATCCAGACGGCCTTCGGCCGCGGATCGAGGGCGAGGATCTCGTCGACATGGGCGGGCACGTGTTCCGAGGCGCGGAACAGGTTGACGATGTCGATGGGGCGATCGACCTGCGCGAGGTTCGCACGGCAGGGCTCGCCGAGGACGGAAGCGAGCTTCGGGTTCACGGGGAGGATCGAGTAGCCCGCGCGCTGGAGGTATTGCGGGATCCGGAAGGCGTCTTCCTGCTCGCGATCCTTGATGCCGACGACCGCGATCGTGCGGGCCGATCGAAGCAGCGCCGCGAGGCTCGCGTCGCCTCGCGCGTCGCCCGGCCGCTCGCCCGGGACCGCATCGGGTCCGGGGCTCGGGGCATGCCCCCTCCGCTCGTCCTGCACGTCGGTCCCTCCGCCGGTCTCGCCGTCGCTCGCCACCGTGCTCCACCCTCCGATCATCGACCGGCCGGGACGGTAGCCATTTTTCGCTCGCGCGTGCGGCCGCAACGACCCTGACGCGCGGAGATCCGGCCGGTCCGAAACGGTCGACACCCCGGGGCGCAGAGGATACGGTCCGGGCCATGCAAAAAGCCCGTTGCCCGAGGTCGGCTCCGACTCCGCAGATCCCGTCGTCGGAGCAGGACGGGACGGGCGCCTCCGCGCCGCGGGCCGCCGTCGCG
>CAUJGH010000356.1 GCA_963169575.1 Myxococcota bacterium
GCAGCGGCGGCTCGCGAAGCCGAAAGCGAAGCCGTCGACGCTGCGGCCGCCGAGCCTCTCGCTGGCGCCTTAGGCGAACGCGGCGGCGGCGGGATCGGCGAAGAGCGAGAGGAGCAGGACGATGGCCGGGTACCTGGAAGCATTCGAGCTGACGAAGATCTACGAGACGCCCTCGGGCCCGCTGCCCGTCGTCGAGCGCTTCGGGCTCGAGATCCAGAGGGGCGAGTTCGTCGCGTTGATCGGCCACTCGGGCTGCGGAAAGTCGACCGTGCTCCAGATGGTGGCCGGGCTCTCCGAGATCAGCGCGGGCCACGTCGTTCTCGACGGCCGCGAGATCGACGGGCCCGGTCCGGATCGCGGCGTCGTCTTCCAGGCGCCGTGCCTGCTGCCCTGGATGACGGCGCGCGAGAACGTGATGCTCGGCGTTCGCCGCGTCTATCCCCACGTCGACGCGCGGACGCGCGACGAGATCGTCGAATACCACCTCTCGCTCGTCGGGCTCGCAGGCGCGATGGACAAGCGCCCGGCGGCCCTCTCGGGCGGAATGCGCCAGCGCGTCGGCCTCGCACGCGCTTTCGCGCTCGCGCCGAAGATGCTGCTGCTCGACGAGCCGTTCGGGATGCTCGATTCGCTGACGCGGCTCGAGCTCCAGGAGGTCCTGCTCGAAATCTGGTCCGAGGACCGGATGACCGCGCTGATGGTGACCCACGACGTCGACGAAGCGCTCTTCCTCGCGGACCGCATCGTCATGATGACCTCGGGCCCGCGTGCCCGGGTCGGCCGCATCCTCGAAGTGCCCTTCGGTCGCCCGCGCGACCGCGCTGCCGTCCTCGAGCATCCCGACTACTACGCGCTGCGCGGCGATCTGATCGCCTTCCTCGAGGGCGAGCAGCATCGCAGCCAGGCCGCATGAACCCCGGCGCGGGAGCGTCGCGGCGAAGCCCGCCGCGGACCCCCGCCCCAGCTCGAAGACGACAGGAGATCTCCGAATTGCAAGCCCCGAACGAAGCCCGCCGCTGCTCGATCCGCTTCGCCCGCCGCGCGCTGACGTGGCTCTCCGCGGGGCTCGCCCTCTCGCTCGCATGCACCGCAATCGGGGCGCCGGCCGTCGCCGAAGAGCCCGCGCCCGCACCGCCGCCCGAGAAGTCGGCCTTCGACGAGCTGCTCGCCGCTGCCGTCGGCGGAAAGCCGATCGTCGACGTCGTCGCACGCTGGGAGTACGCGAAGCAGGACCAGCAGCAGCATTCCCACAGCGCGACGCTCCGCACCCGGCTCGGCTATCAGACCGGCGCGTTCCACGGATTCACGGCTCTCGCCGAGATGGCGAACACGGTCTCCCCGAAGCCGTCCGGCTATTTCGACGGAGTCGAGAACAACGACGGCCCGCAGACTATCGTCGCCGATCCCGAGCGGACGGATTTCAACCGGGGCTGGCTCCAGTACACGAAGAAGGAATGGGCCGGCCTCGAGCTGCGCGGCGGGCGACAACGGATCAAGCTCGACGACGATCGCTGGATCGGCAACGTCGGCTGGCGCCAGAACGAGCAGACCTTCGACGCCGCGCGGATCCAGTCGACGCTCGGGGTCGAAAAGCTGCTCGCACAGTACGTCTATACCTGGGAGGTCAACCGGATCTTCGCCGACCAGGGCCCGGCGAGCCGCGAAGACTTCAATCCGCGCGCGCATTTCATCCACGTCGCCTACGCCCATTCGCCGGCGCTGACGGCCGTCGGATTCGCCTACCTGATCGACCCCGATCAGGACTTCTTCCGCTCGTTCGGCACGCAGACCTACGGCACGCGCCTGACGGGGGCGATCCCGGCCGGCGAGAAGCTGAGCTTCCCGTACAAGCTCTCCTATGCCTATCAAGAAGACTGGGGCAACAACCCGACCTCTTATGGAGCCCACTACGCCTATCTCGAGGCCGGCCCCCAGCTCGCGGGCATCGGCGGTGTCTCGCTCGGCTACGAGCATCTCGGAAGCGATACGGACGCGGTCGTCCAGACGCCCTTCTCGACGGCCCACGCGTTCAACGGCTTCGCCGACGCCTTCCTGAACAACGGCGGCAACCGCGGCCTGCGCGATCTCTTCGTCTCCGTCGCCCCGGCGATTCCCGCGAAGGGCGTGAGCCTGAAGCTGACCTTCCACCAGTTCTGGGACGACCAGGGCGGCGACGACCTCGGCCAGGAGTACGACCTCGTCACGGCCTGGGCCGTCAATGCCTGGATCGAGCTGCTCTGGAAGGCCGCCTACTACGACGGCGGTCACAAGCCGGCGTTCTCCAAGGTCACGCGGAGCACGCTGCAGACGACGTTCAAGTTCTAGTCCCGCCATTCGGGGAACGGAAGAGGAGAGACGGAGATGGCGTCGGAGAAGCGTCGCATCGTGGTGGTCGGCAACGGCATGGTCGGGCATCGACTCTGCCAGACCCTGACGGATGGGCCGCCCTCCGCGCGGGCCGGTCTCGAGATCGTCGCGATCGGCGAGGAGCCGCGGCCCGCCTACGATCGGGTCCATCTCAGCGAATACTTCTCCGGGCGCAGCGCGGACGATCTCCTGCTGGCGGACGCGGGCTGGTATGCGGCGCGCGGCATCGAGCTCGTGCTGGCGGATCCGGTCGCTGCGATCGATCGAGAGGCGTGCCGGGTGACGACGCGTTCGGGGCGGGGCTTCGAATACGACGCGCTCGTGCTCGCGACGGGCTCGTCGCCCTTCGTGCCTCCGCTGCCCGGCATCGAGGCACCGCGCGTGCTCGTCTACCGCACGATCGAGGACCTCGAGCGGATCGACGCGCTCGCGAGTCGCAGTCGAACCGCGGCGGTGATCGGCGGCGGTCTGCTCGGGCTCGAGGCGGCGAAGGCGCTGCTCG
>CAUJGH010000357.1 GCA_963169575.1 Myxococcota bacterium
GCTCGAGATCCGCCCGCAGCATCGCCCGCGCGCGCTGCGCCTCGAGCGGGAGATCGCGGCCGGTGACGGCGAACATGTTGCCGTTCGAGAGATTGGAGTTGTGGGGAATGGTGAGGACGTCGCAGCCGATGCCGGCTTCCGTGCACTCGCTGCGCAGGCGCGACCAGAGATCGTAGACGTCGGGAAAATCGATCCAGGGAATCGGCGCGGCGGGCACGGCCGCGTTCCGGAAGATCACGTTGTGGTGGACCTTCGCGAGGCCGGGGGTCGCGGTGTACTCGTAGGCGTGGAAGGTCGTGAAGCGGCAGCGTTCGGAGCGGTCGTAATGACGCTCGGCGGCGGCCTGCTGCTCTTCCCAGACGGTGCGCATGGCCGTTCGACAGATCTCGCCGTCGGGGCCGCAGAGCGCTTCGCTGCGCTTCGTATGGCGCGCTTCGGCGTCGAGGGCGGTCGAGAGCTTCGACATGCGGCTCCCGAGGCTCATCGCGTTGACGGGGCCGGTCGGCGCGGCCGTCTCCAGGACGTCGCCGCGGAAGATCCGGCAGGCCTCGCTCTCGAAGACCGCCGAGCCCGGGCGGGTACAGAGCGCCACCTCGCCCTGGAAGTCCGCGTGGTCGGTGAGTGCCACGAAGTCGAGCGGCCGCTCGAGGCGCGCCTTGCGCGTGCCGCGGCCCTCGGCGTCGAGGGGCGGCAGCAGGACCTCTTCGCCGCGCCCGAAGCGATAGGTCTCGTCCGGGCCGTTGCGGACGTCGGCGAGCCAGGCGTCCATCGAGAGGGTCGAATGGACGTGGAGCTCGCCGAAATACGCCTGTCGCCGCGGATCGCGGTCGAGGCAGGCTTCGCGCGTCTCGCTGTAGGGGCGGCCGTCGGGGGCGAGGGCAGTCGCCGCATCGGCGGCCGGAGCCAGCCCCGTAGCGGCCGGGGCCGGGCCGGGCGCCGCTTCGCGCTCTTCGCAGCCCGACGCGACGGCGAGCAGGAGCGCGAATCCGAGCGCCCGCGGCATCCCGCGCTGCAGGGTGCCCGCGCGGAGACGAATTCGGGACGGCGATTCGATCATCGAACTCTCCTCTGGATTCTCCACTGGACTCTCCTGAAATCTCCACTGCTCCGCACGGCGGGCCGGGACGGCGCTCGGCGTTCGAGGCCCCGGCCGACGCTAATCCAGCGAGACGGGCCTGCCCATCGCAGCGCCGCGCATGGAGTAGAGTCGGGCCGCGCAAGCCCCTGCCACGGAGGTTCCCATGTCGACGAACGCGAATGCGATCCAGACCCTGATCGACCAGGCGGAGATCCGAGACGTCCTCTCGCGCTATTGCCGCGGTCTCGATCGGATGGACAAGGAGATGGCCTACGGCGTCTGGCATCCCGGCGCGACGGCCTTCTACGACGGCATCTTCGAGGGCACGGGCCGCGGCTTCATCGACTGGGTCTGGCAGGCCCACGCGGCGATGGAGCGCCACTCCCACCAGATCACGAACGTCCTGATCGAGATCCAGGGCGACCGCGCGATCAGCGAAGCCTACGTCACCGTCGTGCTCTGGAGCCTGCCCGATGCCGAGGGACGCCAGAAGGAGCTCGTCGGACGCGGCCGTTACCTCGACCGCTTCGCCCGCAAGAACGGCCGCTGGGCGATCGAGCACCGCACCCATCTGCTCGACATGTCGAGCGTCTACGATCTCGAGCGGGCGGAGGTCTCGGAAGGGGCCGCGCGCGACGCGACGGACCTCTCCTTCGAGTTCTTCCCGAAGACCTGAGGCGGTCGCCGGTCGCGGCGCCGCCTAACGAACCTCCGCGCGGACCTCGAACGTGTCGAAGTAGAACCGGAAGGCCTTGCGGAGTTCCTCTGGGTCTGCGCCGAAATCCCTGCGCAGGTCGTAGACGACCTGGCCTTCCTTGCCGCGCGGATGGGCCGCGACGTAGTCGGCGAGCTGGCGGCGTGCCTCGTTCGTCATGGGCAGGCCGGCGACCTCGTAGATCCGCTCGACGGTCGCCATGTCGTCCTTCATGAACTCGTGGAACAGGACGTCGACGGTTCGATCCGCGGGCAGCAGGGGGCGATCCCGAACGGACGCCTCGAGCAGTCGGCGGACGCGGTCGTGCCAGTATTCGAGGTACCACTCGGGATCGGTCGAGCGATAGTTCATGCGCGCGCCGTAGGCGAGCATCGTCGCCGCCGACTGGATGACCGAGACCGGATCGCGATGGGTCACGACGATCGTCGCGTCGGGGAAGGTCTTCATCAGCGGCCCGAGCTGCTCGAGATGCTGCGGGCATTTCAGCACCCAGCGCTCCCGCGGCTTGTACCACTGCAGGATCTTGAGTCCGTCGAGCAGGGCGCCCTGGTAGTGGGGCGTCTGGTCGTGGGCCAGGTAGTAGTCGCGCCAGCGGGGCGCACGGACGACCCATTCGATGTTGTAACTGGTGAAGTCCGGGAGCAGGAACTCGAGCTCCTCGTGGATGTGGTCGGGCTCCATCGGGTGCATGGCGGCGAGCAGGGGCGAGCCCGTCCGCATCCGCTCCCAGATCGCATTGCAGCGGTGCCAGCGCGGGTCGATGCCGTCCGGGCCCGGCTTCTCGTTCGGATCGGGGACCGGCTCCTGCCCTTCCCAGAGCGGCATCGAGCGCAGCCGCTGGTCGGCGGCGATGAGGTTCACGAGATGGGTCGTGCCCGAGCGCGGCAGGCCGACGACGATGATCGGCTTGCGGATCTCGAGGTCGCGGATCTCGGGGTGGCGCTTCAGCAGGTCCCGGATCCGGAGCCGGGCCCCGGCGTACCGGGCGCAGTCGGCGAAATGGATCATGCGCCCGAGGCCGGTGCGGTTCGGGTCGTCGTCCGCGCAGGCCAGCCAGAGGGCCAGGCGCTCGTGGAAGTCGTCGGGCCCGAAATCGTCGAGGCCCGTCTTGCGGACCGCGTCCTCGAGGACGGCCTTCACCGTCAGCTCGGTCTGGACCGACTCGCCGTGGGCGAGGGCCGCCTTCTGCTGCTCGTCGAGGATGGGATTGCGCAGGTCTTCGATGCGGATCGGCTGGCCGGCCACGGGCTCCTCCGGGTGGAATCCAGGCGACGCTAGCTTCTCGCGGGTCGGTTGCGCAGGCGCCTGCCTGCCTGCCGGGCCCGGTCCGGGCCGGCCAGTCCCCGAACGGGCAGGGACGGGGACTCAGATCGGGCGCAAGCATCGAACCGGACCGGACGAAACGGTTTCCAGCTTTTGCATCGACCGGGAGGCGGGGGGCAGGCTTGGAAGCGCGTTCGGGAAGACAGGCCGGGAGGAAGCTCGACGATGCGACGCTCGCGCGGTTCGCCGAGCGGATGCGCGCGGAGAAGCTTCCCGAGATCGCGACCCGGGCCTTCCTGCGCGCGGCCCGCTATGTCGCCGAGGGCGGCGCGACTCTGATCCGCGAGTCCGAGATCGAGCCGGTCGAAGAGCTGCCCGAGCTCGCGAGCATCGAAGGTCTTGCCGAGGCCGGCCGACGCGCCGCGGCGCGGGCCGTCGTCATCAAGCTCAACGGTGGCCTCGGGACCAGCATGGGCCTCTCGAAGGCGAAGAGCTTGCTGCCCGTCCGCCCGGGCATCAGCTTCCTCGACCTGATCGCGCGGCAGGTGCTCCATCTGCGGGCGCGCTGGAGCGTCGATCTGCCGCTCGTCCTGATGAACAGCTACCGGACGCGCGACGATTCGCTCGAGGCGCTGCTCGTGCATCCCGAGCTCGAGAAGCAGGTGCCCCTCGACTTCCTGCAGCACAAGGTTCCGCGCATCGACGCCGACACCTTCCGCCCGGTCGTCTGGCCCGAGGATCCGTCGCTCGAATGGTGTCCACCGGGCCATGGCGATCTGTTCATCGCGCTCGCGAGCTCCGGCATGCTCGAGACGCTGCGCTCGAACGGCTTCCGGTACGCGTTCGTCTCGAACGCCGACAATCTCGGCGCCGTGCTCGACCAGCGCCTGCTCGGCTGGTTCGCGGAGAACGGTCTGCCCTTCGCGATGGAGGTGGCGCGGCGCACGCCGGCCGACCGCAAGGGCGGGCATCTCGCGCGTCGCGGCGGCCGCCTCATGCTGCGCGAGACCGCGCAATGTGCCGCCGAAGACGCCGCGGCGTTCCAGGACGTCGAGCGACACCACTTCTTCAACACCAACAATCTCTGGCTCGATCTCGACGCCCTCGCCGAGGCGCTCGCGCGCTCGCCGGAGGGCCTTCCGCTGCCGGTGATCTGCAACGAGAAGCGCGTCTCGCCGGCGGACCCGAAGAGCCCGCGCTGCTTCCAGCTCGAGACCGCGATCGGCTCGGCGATCGAATGCTTCGAGGACGCCCGGGCGATCGTGGTCCCGCGCGAGCGATTCGCGCCGGTCAAGACGACGAGCGATCTGCTCGTCCTCTGGTCCGACGCCTACGAGCTCTCGAGTGATGCGCGCATCGTCGCGCGCGATCCCGAGGCCAATCGCGCGCGCGTGGTCGAGCTCGATCCCCGCCATTACTCGCAGATCGCCGACTTCGAGGCCCGCTTCGAAGACGGTGCGCCGTCGCTCCGCCGTTGTCGTCGGCTCACGATCCGCGGCGATTTCCACTTCGGAGCGGACGTCACGATCGAGGGCGAGGTCGCGCTGGTCAACGACGACGCGAAGCCGCAGGTGATTCCGGCGGAGACCGTGCTGCGCGGCTGACGAAGCGGGAAGTCCGCCCGCCCGTCGCCGCGCTCGCCGCGCCGGGGCGACCTCAGTCGAGCAGCGTCTCCGGGATCTCCGCCCAGCGCGCGCGCAGCCATTCGCCGAGACTCTTGGCCTGTCCGTCCTGGCGGGTCGCCGCCGCGACGCCTTCCTCGAGCAGGCCGTGGACGACGAAGTTGAGGCTCCGCAGCGCCGGGAAGCGGAAACGCTCGACTTCGAACCCCGCGAGCTCCGGGAGCAGGCGGACGAGGCAATCCGTCGTCAGGAATTCGTCGAGCCAGGCCCAGGCCGGATCGCTGCGCGTGAAGACGCCGAGATTCGCGTTGCCGCCTTTGTCGCCCGAGCGGGCTCCGACGACGAGGCCGAGCGGGGCGCGCCGCGTCGGTCCGCTCGGCAGCGCGGCGGCAGGGCCCGGCGCCGGATCGATCCGGACATCGGCGGCCGCGCCGCTGACCGGAGCGACCGAAGACACGCCAAGGCTCTCGCCGCCGAGCACGATCACCTCCTGCGGCACGAGCGCGGCCGGGACGATGGCCGGCTCGTAGACGCCGAAGGGCTTCGCCTCGGCCGGCCCGCCCGAGAGCGAGAAATATCCGGGGATCGAGGACAGGGCGAGCTCGGCCACCGCATTCGAGAACGCACGGCCGACCTTCTTCTCGTCGGGATCCTTGACGCAGACGTGCCAGATCGCGATCGCCTCCTCGTTCGAGGCGGGATCCGTCTTCTCCGTCCGCAGCACGCGCGTCGTCACCTGCTGATAGTCGTTCGGCCCGTACGGGCAGGCGCGCCAGAAGGCCTCCTCGACGACCCGCGCCTTCGCCTCGACGTCGAGGCCCGCGAGCGCGACGCGCATGTCGTTGCGGAAGCCGCCGCTGCGGTTCATGCAGACCTTGAGCGTGTCGGGCGGCGGCTCGCCCTGCACGCCGTGGACGCGCACGCGATCGCGGGCGATCGGCTCGAGCCGGATCGTGTCGAAGCGGGCCGTGACGTCGGGGCCGAAATAACGAGGCCCGCCGATCTCGTAGAGCAGCTGCGAGGTGACGGTGCCGATGGAGACCTCTCCGCCGGTCCCGTCGTGCTTGCCGACGACGCAGCTGCCGTCGGCGGCGATCTCGGCCCAGGGGAATCCGATGTGCTCGAGGCCCGGCACCTCGTGGAAGAAGGAGTAGTTGCCGCCCGTCACCTGGCTGCTGCATTCGATCAGATGCCCCGCGACCACGGCGCCGGCGAGGGCGTTCCAGTCGTCGCGTCGCCAGCCGTGGTGCCAGGCCGCGGGGCCGCAGACGATCGCCGCGTCGGTGGCCCGGCCGGTGACGACGATGTCGGCGCCGCGTTCGAGGGCGTCGACGATGCCGAAGCAGCCGAGATAGGCGTTGGCGGTGAGGAAGCGGGCCGGATCGCGGATCGGCTCGCCGGTCTCGAAATGCCGGAGCGCGCCCGTATCCACGAGCTCGGCGAGGCGCGGCATCAGGTCGTCTCCGCGAACGAAGGCGATCTTCGGCGAGAGGCCGAGGCGGGCGGCGATCTCGTGGAGTTCGCGGGCGCAGCCCTCGGGATCGAGCCCGCCGGCGTTGGACACGACCTTGATCCCGCGTTCGAGGCAGGTGCCCATGACCTCCTCGAGCTGGGTCACGAAGCTGCGCGCATAACCGCCGCTGCGACGCTTCGCGCGGGTACGCGCGAGGATCAGCATCGTCAGCTCGGCGAGCCAGTCACCCGTCAGGACGTCGATCGGCCCGCCCTCGACCATCTCGCGCATGCCGGTCGCGCGATCCCCGAAATAACCCGAGCAGTTCGCGATTCGGATCGGTCGGGACACGGTCGACTCCTCGGGCGGAAGGCCCGATCCGGTGCGGATCGGAGATGGACTCAGGTTGACACCTTCGAAGCGATTCTGGTAGGAAGCCCGAGGCGTCGTCCGCGATGGGCGCGCGATCCGGGGAGCGGGGCGTGCGGGGCATGAAGGTCGATCTGGCGAGCGGGGCATGCGGGGCATGAAGGTCGATTCGGGGCTCGTCGGCATCTCGGACCTCTCGCGGGTCGGTGCCTCCGCCCGTGCCCTCGAGGCCGAGGGATTCGACGCCCTCGTCACGGCGGAGATCGATTCCGATCCCTTCCTCCCCCTCGTGCTCGCGGCCGAGCACACCGAGCGCATCCAGCTCATGACGTCGATCGCGGTCGCCTTCGCCCGCAATCCGATGAACGTCGCCCAGATCGGCAACGACCTGCAGGCCTACTCGAAGGGCCGCTTCATCCTCGGGCTCGGCTCGCAGATCAAGCCCCACGTCACCAAGCGCTTCGGCATGCCGTGGTCCGCGCCCGCCGCGCGCATGCGGGAGTTCGTGCTCGCGATGCGCGCGATCTGGCGCTGCTGGTACGCGGGCGAGCCGCTCGCATTCCGGGGCGACCACTACACGCATACGCTGATGACCCCGACCTTCGTTCCGAAGAACAATCCCTACGGAGCTCCGAAAGTCGTGCTCGCCGCCGTCGGCCCGAAGATGACGGAGGTCGTCGGCGAGGTCGCCGACGGCATGCTCGTGCACGCCTTCACGACGGAGCGCTATCTGCGCGAGGTGACGCTGCCCGCCCTCGAGCGGGGCCTCGCGCGTTCGGGCCGCGCGCGGGCGGACGTCGAGCTCTGCTACCCGGCCTTCGTCGTCACGGGCCGCGACGAGCGGGAATGGCAGGCGACGCGCGCGGCGGTCGCCGCCCAGATCGGCTTCTATGGCTCGACGCCCGCCTATCGCGGCGTGCTCGAGGTGCATGGTTGGGGCGAGCTCCAGGGCGAGCTCAATCGGCTCTCGAAGCGGGGCGAATGGCAGGCGATGGTCGAG
>CAUJGH010000358.1 GCA_963169575.1 Myxococcota bacterium
ACGCTGCTGGTGATCGCAGGCCTGCTCGCCTTCCTGTTCCGCAGGGCCGTCGCGGTCGCGTTGCCCTTGATGGTCGTGGTGTTGTCGCTCGCCGCGACGCTCGGTCTGATGATCGTGCTCGGCATTCCGGGCTCGACGGCGGTTCAGATCCTGCCGGTCTTCCTGCTGACGGTGGGGATCTGCGATGCGGTGCACGTGCTCGCGATCGTCTACCGCCTCCGCCGCGAAGGCGCGAGCCGCGAGGCGGCGATCGCCGGCGCGATCGGGCATTCGGGGCTCGCGATCCTCATGACGAGCGTGACGACGGGGGCCGGGATGGCGTCGTTCCTGACCGCCGAGATGGGCGCGGTCCACGATCTCGGACTGATCGCACCGATCGGCGTCGCGCTCGCCTACGTCTACACGATGGTGACGCTTCCTGCGTTGCTGGCGCTCGCGCCGATGAAGATCGAACCGGCGCGCGCGGGCGGGAGCGACGAGCGGCCGATGGACCGCTTTCTCGTTTGCGCCGGGCGGTTCGCCGCGCGGCGGCCCTTCGCCGTGCTCGTGCCGACGGCGGTGCTCGTGCTGCTCGCGATCGCGGGGACGACGCAGGTCCGGTTCAGCCACAACGCGCTCGAGTGGTTTCCGGAGGGCGACTGGGCACGCCGGGATTTCGAGCGCGTCGACACCGACCTCGGCGGCTCGGTCGGTCTGGACCTCGTCTTCGAGACGCCCGAGGCCGGCGGTCTCTACGCGCCCGAGACGCTGCGACGGATCGACGCATTCGTGGGCGAAGTCCGCGCCCTCGCACAGGCCCCGATCGAGGTCGGTTCGTCCGTCTCGATCCTCGACATCGTGAAGGAGACCCACGAGGCGCTCCACGAAGATCGCCCGGAGCAGCGACGCATCCCGGACAGTCGCGAAGCGGTGGCCCAGGAGCTGCTGCTCTTCGAATCGAGCGGCAGCGACGACACGAGCGAGCTCGTCGACGGCGAATACCGCCGCATGCGCGTCCATCTCCGGCTCCCCTTCGTCGACGCGCTCGCCTTCCCCCCGTTCCTGCGGCGCATCGACGCGCTCGCCGCCGAGCGTCTCGGCGATGATCTCGGCTTCCGCGTCACGGGCATGATGACCCTGCTGGCCCAGGTCTTCGAGGCGGTGATCGCCAGCATGGCGCGTTCCTACGTCGCGGCGATCGTCCTGATCACGCCGCTGATGATGCTGCTGCTCGGCAGCTTCCGGCGCGGTCTCGTCGCGATGATTCCGAACGTTCTGCCCATCCTGGCCGTGCTCGGCGTGATGGGCTTCGCGGGGATCGCTCTCGACTCGACGACGATGATGATCGGCGCGATGGTGATCGGCATCGCGGTCGACGACACGATCCACTTCATGCACAAATTCCATCGCCACTTCGACGAGACCGGCGATCTCGAATTCGCCGTCTGCGAGACGCTGCGGACGACGGGCTCGGCGATGCTCTTCACGACCCTCGCGCTGACGCTCGGCTTCGCGACCTTCGCCGGCAGCCAGATGGCGAACATCCGCACCTTCGGGCTCTTCTCGGCCTTCGCGACCGTCGTCGCCTTCGCCGCCGATCTCTGGGTCGCACCGGCGTTGATGGCCGCCATCGAGCGCACGCGCGGCGGTCCGCCGCGCGGGCCGGCAGGGCGGGACGGCTGTGCTACGAACGCTCCGGCGGGGCGATCGGTCGCCCGAGAGGGGATCCGTTGAAGGCGCTCATCTTCGATACCGAGACGACGGGCATGGTGGAGTTCCGCAAGCCGCCCGAAGATCCGAGCCAGCCGGATCTGATCCAGATCGGTCTGCTGCTCGTCGACACGCTCGACTGGAAGCCGCGGGCGAAGAGCGCGTTCCTCGTGACCCTCGCAGACGGCGTCCGCATCGATCCCGCCGCGAAGGCGGCGCATGGGATCAGCGAAGAGGAGTGTGCGCGCTTCGGGGTTCCGGCGACGGTCGCCTGCTCGCTCTTCAACCAGGCGTGCCTGCAGGCGGACGTGATCGTCGCCCACAACCTCTCCTTCGACGTCTCGATCATGAAGACGGCGCTCTTCCGGCTCGGTGGCAAGCCGCATCGGCTCGACGGTCGCCAGCTGATCTGCACGAAGGAAGCGACGACCGACGTCCTGAAGCTCCCGGGCAAATACGGCTACAAATGGCCGACGCTCGCCGAGGCCTTTCGGCATTACACGGGTGAGGAGCTCGAGGGCGCCCATGACGCGCTCGTCGATACGGAGGCCTGCCTCGTGATCTTCCGCGCCCTCGTCGAGACGGGCGTGGTCGAGCTCGTCGGTCATTGAGCTCGGCGGGGGCCCTTGGCGGTACGGAGCGGACCCTCGAAATACGCCGCGATCGGCGCCTCGCGCGCGGACCAGTCGACGAGATGACGGATCAAGGCATCGAGATCGCCGCCCAGCGCGTCGAGCAGCGTGGCATGGCGCGGCAGGTCACGCGAGTAGGTGCCGCGCAGGGCGAGGCAGGCATCGCCGAGCCGCGCTTCGGCGGCGACGACGCCCGGCTCCAGCACCTCGAGCGGCAGGCTCGCGAGCTCGCCGCGCACGACCCGTTCGGCGGCGGCCCGCTGCAGGGCCGCGTCCGGTCGCCCCGCGAGCGCGGGCAGTCGATCGCGGAATGCGAGGACCACCGCTTCGATCCGGCGCCGATCGCGGACCCAGGCGCGCACGCGTTCGCCGCTCGGGAGCGCGGTCGCCGGATCGTCTCCGGGAGGATGGGCTTCGAAATAGCGGATGGCCGCCTCCTGGCCGATGAAGAGCGCAGCGCCCTCGTTGAAATCGGCGTCACCGTCGATGAAGACCGTGGCATGGACGAGCTCGTGGAGCAGGGTCTCGACGAGATTCGCGGCGCCGCGGCCCAGCATCGGCGAGGTGACGGGATCGTCCAGCCATCCGAGGGTCGAGTAGGCCGTCACGGGCGAGACGCAGACGTCGTAGCCCTGCTCCTCCTGGAGCCGGCGGGCCTCGCGCTCCGCGCGCTTGCGCTCGAAATACCCGCGATAGGGCAGGCGGCCGAGGAACGGATACCACCAGCCGACCGCATCGAGGGATCCCGGCCGGGTCCGGACGAGGGTCGTCACGATGCGATCCCCCGGCCAGGCGACGAAGCTCGTGTACTGCCCGCCGACGCGCAGACCGCGCTCGGCTGCGAACGCGCGAACCGACGCCACGAGCCCGAGCAGGACGCGTTCGTCGGGCGAGCGGTCCGGGTCGCTCGCCGCGCGCTCGATCGGCTCGCGTCGCCAGAGCAGCTCGAGCTGTCCGGCGGCCAGATGCGCATAGTCGCAGCCGAGCGGGCTGCTCCCGATCA
>CAUJGH010000359.1 GCA_963169575.1 Myxococcota bacterium
CGTCGTCGTCACCGACGGCGAAGAGAAGGCGCTGCGCGCCCGCGGCGGCGTCGTCCTCTGCGCCGGCGGCTTCGCGCTCAACGAAGACATGCTGCGCCAATACGTCCCGCTGCGGCCGCGGCTCGGCGCCGACGGCCTCTCCGGCGGCTACGACGACGGCTCCGGCATCCGCCTCGGCATGAGCGTCGGCGGCGCCGCGATCCACATGGACGAGATCTTCCTGACCCTGCCCTTCTATCCGCCCGAGTCCCACGTCAAGGGCATCCTCGTCAACGACAAGGGCGCGCGCTTCATCAACGAGGACGCCTACGGCGGCCGCGTCGCGCATTTCATCGCGAGCCAGATCGGCGATCGCTTCTTCCTGCTCGTCGACGACGCGATCTTCCAGCAGCCCTCGCCCTATTCGAAGATCGAGATCGCCGCCGTCGGCTCGACCTGGGAGGAGGTCGAGCGCGAGCTCGAGCTGGCGCCCGGCAGCCTCGTCGGGGCCGTCGAGGTCTACAACCGCCACGCCGCCAAGGGCGAGGACCCCCTCTTCCACAAGGACGCGAGCTGGCTGAAGCCTCTCGACGAGCCGCCCTTCGCGGCCCTCGCCTGCCATCTCAAGCAGGCCTACTACCCCTTCTTCACCCTCGGCGGCCTGCGCGTCCGCCCGACGGGCGAGGTCCTCACCGTCGACGGCGATCCGATCCCCGGCCTCTACGCCGCCGGCCGCACGGCCTGCGGCCTGCCGCGCTGGGGCAAGGGCTATAGCTCGGGGATGTCGCTCGGGGACTGCACGTTCTTCGGCCGCAAAGCCGGGCGGAAGGCCGCGACGACGCCACTCGAATAGCGGCCCGGGCGACCGTCGCTCGCTCAGACGACGCGGTTCGGGACGGCTTCGCCGCGGCGCCAAGCCTCGATCGCCTCGATCAGGATTCGGCCCATCCCCATGCGCGCCTCGATCGTCGCGCTCCCGATGTGCGGGACCATGAAGACGTTCTTGAGATCGAAGTACTCCGGATGGATCGCCGGCTCGCCCGCAAAAACGTCGAGCCCCGCCGCCCAGACCCGACCCGACTGAAGCGCGTCGATCAGCGCACGATCGACGACGAGATCTCCGCGCGCGATGTTGACGAGGATGAGCCCGGGCCGCGCCGCCGCGAGCAGACCCTGATTCACGATCCCCCGCGTCTCGTCCGTCGCCGGACACGCGAGCACGAGCACGTCGACCTCGGCCGCGAGCGCCGCGATCGATTCCCGATACTCGGCCCCTGCCTCGAGCGTCGGCGCGAGCCGCTTGCGATTGCAGTAGAGAATGCGCATGTCGAAGGCGCGGGCCCGCGCCGCGATGCGCCGCCCGATGTCGCCCATGCCGAAGATCCCGAGCGTGCGCCCGGACAGCTGCCGCCCGACCAGCTGGCTCGGCTGCCAGCCATGCCAGGCCCGCTGCCGGATCATCTCGATGGCCTCCTGCCCGCGGCGTGCGGCGCCGAGCATCAGGAAGAGCGCGTTCTCGGCGACGGAATCCGCGAGCACACCGGGGGTGTTGAAGACGGCGAGGCCGCGCGCGCGGGCCGCCGCGAGATCGATGTGGTCGGTCCCGACGGAATAGGTCGCGAGCACGCGCACCCCTTCCGGCAACGCCGCGATCTCGGGCGCGCGCATCGAAACGTCGAGCGAGAACGCGACGCCGTCGAACGCAATGCCCGCGGTGCGCAGCTCCGCCAGCGGATCCTTCGTCTCGGCGAAACGCGATTCGAAGGCGGCGGCGAAGGCCTGCTCGACCGGCTCGATGAATCGGGAGGCGACGAAGAGCTTGAAGCCGTCCGAGCGACTCAACGAATCCTCCTCCCTTCCAATCGCGATGCGCTCAGGCGACGCCCCGCGCTTCGACCGCAGGCGCCCGCTTCGCCCCCATCACCCGCGTCCGCAGCTTCTCGAGTCCGAGATAGAAGACCGGCACGATCAGCAGCGTCAGCAGCATCGAAGTGAACATGCCCGCCGCCGTCGCGACGCCCATCGGCGCGCGCGTCTCGGCGCCCGGGCCGATGCCCATCGCCGACGGCAGCACGCCGAAGATCATCGAGAGGGCCGTCATCAGCACGGGCCGCATGCGGATCGGCGCCGCCTTGCGCATCGCCTCCTTCGCCGTCATGCCCTCGGCCTGGAGCTGATTGGCGTAGTCGACGAGCAGGATCGAGTTCTTCGTGACGAGGCCGATCAGGAGCACGATCCCGATCATGCTGAAGAGGTTCAGCGACATGTCGAAGAGCCAGAGCCCGCCGAGCGCGCCGACCATCGAGAAGGGCAGCGCCGCCATCACGATGAGGGGCTGCACGAAGCTCTCGAACTGCGCCGCGAGCACCATGTAGATGACGAGTACCGCCAGCAGCATCATCACCATGAACTGCTGACCGGACTCCCTCATCGCCTCGGCGTCGCCCGTGAGGCGCAGTGCGAGGGTCGAGGGCAGGATCTCCTCGGCGACGCGCTGGGCGCGGGCGACGGCGTCGCCCAGGGCGATGCCCTCGAGGCTCGCCATGACCTTGACGCTGCGTTCGCGGTCGGTGCGCGTGATCGAAGCGGCGGTCGCGCCGCGCTCGACGGTGACGAGGTTGCGCAGCTCGACGAGCTCGCCGTTCCGGGCGCGGACCCAGAGGTCGCCGATCGCCGAGAGATCGTCGCGCGTCCCCTCTTCCATGCGCATGCGGACGTCGTGGCGCTCCTCGCCGTCGCGATAGCTCGCTACATCGAGGCCGCCGATCATGGCGAGCACCGTATCGGCAATCGCCTGCGAGCTGACGCCGAGCGCCGCCGCCTTGTCTCGATCGGGGACGACCCGCGCTTCCGGTAGACCGACCCGCAGGCTCATCTCCATGTCGACCATGCCGCCCTCGGCCTCGAGCCGCTCGATCATCTCGTTGGCATAGCGGTCGAACTCCTCGAGCGTGCCGCTGCCGACGATCTCGACCTCGAACTCGCGATCGGAGGATCCCATCGGATCGACGACCGAGAACTCCTGGCCGGGGATCTGCGAGAGCGCCTTGCGCGCCTCGACCATGATCTCCTGGGCGCTCCGCTTGCGCTGGTCCGCGGGATAGAGCCGCGCGTTGAGCATGCCGTCCGAGGGGCCGCCGATGCTGATCGAGGTCGAGCCGATCGCCGCGAAGATCGAGGCGACCTCGGGCTGCTCGAGGAACCAGGCCTCGTTCTTCGTGAGGATGTCGACGGTGTTCTCGAGCGAGCTGCCGGGGGGGGTCTTGAAGCGCACGGCGACGAAGCCCGTGTCGGCCGCGGGGAAGAACTCGCCCTTCAGCTGGCTGCCGGCGAGCACGGCGAGCACGACGGCGCCGATCGCGATCGCCGTCGTCTTGCGCGGGCTCGCGATCGACCAGTCGAGCACCTTGCGATAGAGGTCCTCGAGGCCGCGGAAGGCGTTCTCGAGCCAGTCGTAGATCTTGCTTCGGCCGTGCTCCTTCGGCGGAGGCATGCGGGAGGCGAGCATCGGCGTGATCGTCAGTGCGACGAGCAGGGAGATGATGACGGCGACGGAGACGGTGACCCCGAACTCGGTCAGGAAGCTGCCCATCTGGCCGGTCGCGAAGGCGACGGGGAGGAAGACGGCGGCGACGGAGAAGGTCGCGGCGGCGGCGGCGAGCGTGATTTCGCGGGTTCCGGCGCGGGCGGCCTCGAAGGCGTTCTTGCCGCCCTCGCGATGGCGCTCGATGTTCTCGAGCACGATGATGGCGTCGTCGATCACGACGCCGATCGCGAGCGTGAGGCCGAGCAGCGTCATCGTGTTGAGCGTGTAGTCGAAGAGCCAGATCATGCCGAAGGTCGTCACGATCGAGGTCGGGATCGCGAGCGCGACGATGAGCGTCGGGCGCGTCCGGCGCATGAAGACGAACACGACGAAGACCGCGAGCAGGCCGCCGAAGACGAGCGAGAAGAGCGTCTCCTCGAAGGACTCGCGGATCAGCTCGGAGTTGTCGATGAAGCCGGCCTTCTCGACGATGTGGATGCCCTCGGGCACGCGCTCGCGCAGGATGTCCATGCGGCGGTAGAACTCGTCGACGATCGCGACGGTATTGCCGTCGGATTGTTTCTTGACGGCGATCGCGATGCCGGGCTGGCCGTTCATGTGGGACGCACGGCGGACGTCTTCGGCACCGTCCTCGATGCGCGCGACGTCGCCGAGGCGGATCGGGGCGTCGCCTTCCCAGGAGATGACCATGCGTGCGAGGTCGTCGAGGGAGCGGAACTCGGCGGCGGTCTTGAGGGCCCATTCGATCTCGGCGCCCTCGACGAAGCCGCCCGGGCGCTCGACGTGTTCGCGGCGGATCGCGGCGAGGACGTCGGAGACGGCGAGCTTCCGGGCGCGCAGGGCGTCGGGATCGATCCAGATGCGGATGTTGCGCTCGACGGCGCCGTAGACTTCCGTCCCCGCGGCGCCGGGGATGCTCTCGATCATCGGCTTCATGTGGCGATCGATGTATTCGCTCGCCTCGGTCGCGGGCATCGAGGTCGTGATCGGCGCGAAGATGATCGGGAACATCGAGAAATCGGCCTTGCCGAGGACCGGCGGCTCGATCTCCTCGGGCAGCTCGCCCATGCTCATGTTGAGCTTGTCGCGCACGTCCTGCGCCGCGACGTCGAGATCCTGCTCGAGCTCGAACTCCATCATGACGCGGGCGACGCCCTGGGCGGCTTCCGAGTAGATGTGGCGCACGCCCTCGATCGTCGCGAACGACTCCTCGAGGACGTCGATGACCTCGTCCTCCATGACGGTCGGCGAAGCGCCCTCGAGCTGGACGACGACGCCGACGAACGGGAACGTCATGTCGGGATAGCGATCGATGCCGAGGCGCGAGAAGCCGAGAACGCCGAAGGTCGCGAGCGCGAGCATCAGCATCCACGTCAGGACCGGACGATCGATCGAGACGTCGGACAGACTCACGACTGCGCTCCGACCAGCTCGCCCGACGCGGTCTCGACCGCGCTCGACTGCGTGTCCCGAACGACGACGACCATCCCATCGGCGAGGCCGCCATGGCCGCGGCGCACGACGCGATCGCCGGCCGAGATCCCCTCGCCCCGGACCTCGATCCGGCCCTTGCTCTGGCGACCGGACTCGACCTGCACGCGACGCACGCGATCGTCGGCGCCGATCAGGAAGAGCCAGGCGCTGCCCTCGCGCTGGACGATCGCCTCTTCCGGGACCATCAACACGCTGCGGCGCTGATCGGTACCGACGACGACGCGCGCGAAGAGGCCCGGCCGCAGCAATCCCTCGCTGTTGTCGATCTCCGCCTTGATGCGGAGCGTCCGCGTCCCCGGGTCGACGGTGGGCGCGATGAAGGTCACGACGGCGTCGAAGGTCTTCTCGGCCGGCGCAGCGACGCTGACCTCGATCGTCTGACCGGGACTGACGCGCTGCGAATCGATTTCGGGCAGGCTGAAGAGCACCTCGAGCGGCGACATCGAGACGAGCTCGAAGAGATCCTTGCCGGGCTCGACGTATTCGCCGAGCTCGACCGCGCGCATGGCGACCAGTCCCGCGAACGGCGCCGAGACGCTCGCATCCTTGAGCGCACGACTCGCGACGCCGACGGCCGCCTCCTCGGCGCGCACCGACGATTCCGCCAGCAGCAGCGCCGTCTCCGCCTCTTCGAGCCGCTCCTCGGAGGCGACGTTCTCCGAGCGCAGCTTGCGCACGCGTTCGACCTTGCTCTTCTCCTGACGCAGATTCGCGCGCGCCTGCGCCAGCCGCGCCTGCGCGGCCGAGAGGTCGAGGCGACGGCGCTCGGGATCGATCTTGATGACGACGGCGCCCTCTGCGACCGAACCTCCTTCGTCGACCGACAGCTCGGTGACGCGACCGGCGATCTCCGCGGCGATCATCGTCTGCAGGCGCGCGCGCAGATCCCCGCTCGCGCGGATCTCCTGATCGAAGTCGACCGCGGCGATCTCGACGGCCGAGACCGAAGGCAGGATCTCCTCCGTCGCGACCTGCTCCTCGCGACAGGCCGACGCAGAGGCCAGGAGGGCGATCCCGAGGATCCAATTGCGAAACGTTCGGCCGGTCATTGCGACACTTTCTCCAGCTCGGCCATGCCGAGGAACAGGGCATCGATCGCGCGCTCGGCGAGATCGTCGTCCTGGGTGAGTTCGGGCTGCGTCAGTTGAAGCGAGACGAGGCCGTAGACGAGGGCCCAGAGCACACGGCCCGCGCTGTCGGTATCGAAGCGACTCGCCGGCGGCCGGCTCTCGCCGTATCGCTCGAGGCTCTCTTCGACGCAGCGCCGGACCCGCTCCATCGCGGCCGGCATGCGGCTTTCGCCCTTCCTCGAAAGCGTCCACATCAGACGCGTGAAGGTCGGGTTCGTCACGCTGAATTCGTAGTAGGCGAGCAGGATCGAGCGCAGGCGATCACGCGGATCGCCGTTGGGCTCGACCTCTTCGAGCTCCTCGGCGAGCCGGCCGACGCGATCGTCGAGCAGCGCGTCGATGAGGCCGTCCTTGTCGCCGAAATGGTGGTAGACCGTCGGCGCCGAATAGCCGGAGCGATCGCCGAGGCGGCGGATCGAGAAGTCCGAGCCGTTCGCCTCGAGCATCAGTGCTTCGGTCGCGTCGAGGATCGTGCGACGCGCTTCCTGGCGTTGCCGTTCGCGGCGCTCTTCGATGCGCGGTCCGGATTCGCCGAGGTCGGTGAGGCCTACGGCCCCGGTAGACGCGGTGCTCATCGATCATGAACCTCGAAGCTTGATGCGGATTCGGTCGGTTGATCAGCGTTATAGCTTGAGCACAGTGTTAACGCCACGCTCGGCCCTGCGGGTCCAGCCAGAGCCACTCTAACTGCGTTTCAGGCCTCGTGAAGGCGGTCGATCGGGCAGGATTCCCCGCGAGGAGAACGGGTGAGCGCCGACCACGCCCCGATTTCCGGGGGCCGGCGGGTCGACGTGGTGGGGGCCGGCTCCCGGAGCGGGCTGCGCAGCCAGCGAGCCTGCCCCCCGGGCGCTCCGCTCAGGGCATCCCGTTCCAGCCGATGACCTCGGTCGTCGGCTTGCGGTAGGCGCGCTTGAAGTCGGTCCCGATCGTGTAGGCGATGGGGAAGAGGCCGACCTGCGTGTAGTGCTTCGGAATCCCGAGCAGCTTCGCCATCTCGCCGTCGCGCATCAGATGGCCCGTCGTCCAGGCGCTGCCGAGGCCACGCGCGCGCAGGGCGAGCATGAAGCTCCAGACCGCCTGGAGGATCGACCCCCACGAGCTGCCTTGATTGAAGAGATCCGCCCCCTCCGTCCGCCCGGCCATCAGCGGAAGCAGCAGCGCGGGACAGCGATGGAAGTTCTCGCGGAGATAGGCGACGGAGGTCCCGATCGCCTCGGCGCCGGGGACGGCGGCGCCGGGATAGCCGCCGACCTTCGCGAGGCCGGCGATGTAGTCGTCGAGCCCGCCGTTGTAGATCTCGGCCGCCTTCGCGATCAAGGCCGGATCGTCGATCACGATCCAGCGCCAGCTGTTCATGTTGCCGCCGTTGGGCGCCTGGAAGGCGATCTGCAGGCATTCGTCGATCAGCGCGCGCGGCACCTTGCGCTCGAAGTCGAGGCGCTTGCGGACGGCGCGGGTCGTCGTGAGCAGCGTATCCGGATCGAGGTCGAGCATTTCGGAGCTCCGGCGCCGGGCTCGCGGCGAGGCGAGCGGCGCGATCGGTCGAAGAAAATCAGGCGCGCGCGCCGCGCACGAGCCGGCCCGGGAGCGCGCCGGTGTGTTCACCGTTGCGGAAGGTGATCTCGCCCGAGACGATGGTCGCGTCGTAGCCCTGCGCGCGCTGGACGAAGCGCGCCGCGCCGGCCGGCAGATCGAAAGCGACCTCCGGGAGCCCGTTCTCGAGGCGCGCGAGATCGATCACGTTGAGATCGCCCTTCTTGCCCGGCGCCAGGACGCCGCGGTCGCAGAGCCCGTAGAGCGCCGCCGTATCGAGCGTCATCTTCCGGACGGCGACCTCGATCGGCAGCTTCGGCCCGCGCGTCCGCCCCTTCACCCAATGCGCGAGCAGCGAGGTCGTCATGCTCGCGTCGCAGATCGCGCCGCAATGGGCGCCGCCGTCGCCGAGACCAAAGGCCGTGCGCGGATGCGTCAGCATCGTATGGACCGCGTCGAGGTTGTAGTCGCTGTAGTTGAGCAGCGTCAGCATCAGCAGCTGCTTGCCGTCCAGCTCGAGCAGCCAGTCGTAGAGCATGTCGAAGGGATCACGGCCCGCCGCGGCAGCCATCGCCTTCAGGCTCTCTTCCGGCGTCGGCTCGTAGTTGGGCGGCGTCCCGAGCCGGAAGATCTTGTCGATCCCCTTCGCGATCATGTCGATCACGACCTTCATCTGCGGCACCGCATAATGCGATTCTTCGGCCAGGATCTGCTTGCGGATCGCCGGATCCCGCAGCTTCGCGACCCGCTCGGCGAGGGGCAGCTCGGCCATCTGCATGTAGGTCGGCTTGAAGCTGAAGGGATGAAACGATTGATGACCGATCAGGAGCGTGTTGGGCCGCGCCGAGACCTGGGGCCGCAGATCGGCGCCGTCCTTCGCCGCCGCATCGCAGAGGTCGAGCAGGCGCTTCCAATCCTTCGGCGCGACGTCGTGCTGGACGAGGGCGAAGGAGACGGGCCGGCCGGTCTCGGCCGAGAGGCGCCGCATCCAGTCGATCTCCTTGTCGGGCGCGGACATGTCCTCGCCCTGGATGCCGGCCGGCGCGAGCTCGACGATGCCCTCGCCGAGCTCGCCGAGGGCGCGGGCGATGCCGAAGATCTCGTCCTCGGCGGAGTGGGTCCCGGGGACGACCTCGCCGTCGACGGCGCGGTGGACGATCGTCCGGGACATCGAGAAGCCGAGCGCGCCGGCGGCGATCGCCTCCTTCACGATGGCGGCCTGGCGGGCGATGTCGTCCTGGGTCGCCGGCTCGTTCTTCGCGCCCCGCTCGCCCATCACGTAGGCGCGCACGGCGCCGTGGGGCACCTGCGTCCCGACGTCCATCGCATAATGCCGCTTCTCGAGCGCGTCGAGATATTGCGGGAAGGTCTCCCATTGCCAGTCGATGCCCTCGTGGAGCGCCGTACCGGGGATGTCCTCGACGCCCTCCATCAAGCCGATCAGGAAGCCCTGCTGGCCGGGCGCGACGGGCGCGAAGCCGACGCCGCAATTGCCCATGACGAGGGTCGTGACGCCATGCCAGGCCGTCGGCGTCAGGATCGAGTCCCAGGTCGCCTGCCCGTCGTA
>CAUJGH010000360.1 GCA_963169575.1 Myxococcota bacterium
TTCGCGCTGCCGCGGCCGGAGATGCGCGGGTTCACCGCCACCTCCGCCGAGTCGGCGCGCTGGCCCGCAGAGGCGCCGTCCCCGAGCCCATGCTCCTGGTAGTCCCCGATCCGGATCGGAAAGCCGAGCTGCTTCGACAACGCGGCGACGAAGGCGTCGATCGGTCCGCTGCCCTCGCCGCGCAATGCATGGCGAACGCCCTCCCAGGCCACGGTCGCCTCGAGGACATGGGTGGCGGCGTCCCCTTCGCCCGGCTCGCGGCCCTCGCCTGCCGCGACGAGCCGCCGATCTCCGACGAGTCTCGGCCCGCCTTCGACGCCCAGGTACTCGCGCTCGAAGAGCGTCCGGACCTGCTCGCTCGTGATCTCGGCGCCGCTGCGATCGGCGCTCGCCTGCACGACCGCCGAGAACTCGACCTGCATCCGCCGCGGAAGCCGGTAGCCCGCATCCGTCTCGAGCAGATAGGCGACCCCGCCCTTGCCCGATTGACTGTTGATGCGGATCACCGCCTCGTAGTCCCGCCCGACGTCCGCCGGATCGATCGGCAGATAGGGCACCTCCCAGAACGGATTCCCCTCGGCCTTCATCGCCGCGAGTCCCTTGCGCACCGCGTCCTGATGCGAGCCCGAGAACGCGGTGTAGACGAGCTCTCCGGCATAGGGATGGCGCGCGGGGACGGGCAATCGATTGGCAGACTCGACCTGTCGGACGAGGGCCGGCAGATCGCGCAGATCGAGCTCGGGATCCACGCCCTGGGTCACGAGGTTCAGGGCGAGGGTCACGAGGTCGACGTTGCCGGTCCGCTCGCCGTTGCCGAAGAGCGTCCCCTCGACGCGCTCCGCGCCGGCGAGGCAGGCCAGCTCCGCCGCCGCGACCGCCGAGCCACGGTCGTTATGCGGATGAACGCACAGGATCGCCGCGTCCCGCCGGGCCAGCCTTCTCCCGAACCACTCGATCTGATCTGCATAGGCGTTCGGCGTAGAGACCTCGACCGTCGACGGCAGATTCAGGATCACCGGACGCGAGGCGCTCGCTCCGAGCGTTTCCATCACCGCCTCCGAGATCTCGACCGCGAACTCGATCTCCGTCGACGAGAAGCTCTCGGGCGAATACTCGAAGCGGACGAGCTGCTCCGGGAGCGCCTCCGCCCGTTCCCGGATCCGGCGCGCCGCATCCGTCGCGATCCGCACGATGCCCGCCCGATCTTCGCGGAAGACGACGCGCCGCTGGAGCGGCGAGGTCGAGTTGTAGAAATGCACGATCGCCCGCGGAGCCCCGCGGATCGCCTCGAAGGTCCGGTCGATGAGCTCCTCACGGCAGGGCGTCAGGACCTGGATCGTCACGCCATCGGGAATCCGCTGCTCCTCGATCAAACGACGCACGAACGCGTATTCCGTCTCCGAGGCCGAGGGAAACGCGATCTCGATCTCCTCGAAGCCGATCGCGACGAGCGTCTCGAAGAGGCGGAGCTTGCGCTCGACCCCCATCGGCTCCGGGAGCGCCTGGTTGCCGTCGCGCAGATCGACGCTGCACCAGCGCGGCGCGCTCTGCAGCTGTCGCGACGGCCATCGCCGATCGGCGAGCGGGATCGCCTCGAAGGGCCGATAGCGCGCCGCCGGCATGATGCCCGGCCGCGCGCCGGCGCGTCCCGGCGTTCGGGTCGAACGTCTTTCGTCGTTCCCCGCCCCCACCGGACCCGCAATGGCCGGGCGAGCCTGCTCCGTTCGGGCGCCCCGCGCCCGTCCTCTCCTCGCATCCATCTCGAACCTCCCGCCCCGTGCTCCGCGCTGGCGGACGGCGGGCGGGCAAGTCGGACGCGGACATCGATCACTCGAGACCCGGAACGACGAAAGCCCCCTCCCGCTGTCTGCCAGGCGGGAGGGGGCTTTCGTCGTCCGAACCGATCGGATTGCGCGCTAGTCCCCGCCCGCCTCGCTAAGGAGGAGGTTCGAAGCCAGACCGCCGAGCAGCCACCCGGCACTCGACGCGCACGACACGATATGGGATCCGGACCGCTTCATGGCCTCTTGATTAGGCGACGGATCGGGAAGCGTCAAGCCGTGGGCCCGCCTCCACTCGCGCCGCGACCGCGACGACCTCTTCACGACCCCTCAGCCGATCGAGGACAGATCGATCCGCTTGCCCCAGCGCGCACGCACGGCGCGGCGTGTCCCCGGGACGCTCGCGAGCCGCGGATCGCGGTCGACCAGCGAGCGCGCCGCCTGCCGAGCGACCGCGACGAGCTTGCCGTCGCGCAGCAGGTCGGCGATCCGGAGCTCGGGCACGTGGCCGCTCTGGCGGGTGCCGAGAAAATCCCCGGGCCCGCGGATCTCGAGGTCCGCGTCGGCGATCCGAAAGCCGTCGGTCGTATCGATCATCGCTGCGAGCCGTGCTTCGCTCTTCGCATTGCTCCCGCGCGCGACCAGCACACAGCGCCCGCGAACGGCGCCGCGCCCGACCCGCCCGCGCAGCTGGTGCAGCTGGGCGAGCCCGAATCGCTCGGCATGCTCGATGACCATGAGGCTCGCGTTCGGCACGTCCACACCGACCTCGATCACCGTCGTCGCGACCAGGATCTGTGTCTCCCCCTTCGCGAAGCGCTCCATCGCGGCCTGGCGCTCGCCGGCCTCGAGCCTTCCGTGCACCAGATCGACGCGCGCTTCGGGGAAGCTGCGCCCGATCTGCTCCGCCGAATCGATCGCCGAGCGCAGATCGATCTTCTCGCTCTCCTCGACGAGCGGATAGACGACGTAGACCTGCTCGCCGCGCGCGAGCGTCGTCTTCACGAGCTCCATCACGCGCTGCCCCTCGCCTGCGCGCAGCAGGATCGTCTCGATCGGCTGGCGGCCGGGCGGGAGCTCGTCGATCAGGGAGACGTCGAGCTCGCCGTAGAGCGAGAGCGCGAGGCTGCGTGGGATCGGCGTCGCCGTCATCACGAGCCGATGCGGAAAGCGGCCGTCGGGCCGGATCGCCGAGAGCGCCGCGCGCTGCAGGACGCCGAAGCGATGCTGCTCGTCGACGATGCCCAGGACGAGCTCCCGGAACTGGATGTCGCCCTGGACGAGCGCGTGGGTCCCGACGACGAGATCGATCTCGCCCATCGCGAGCAGCCCGCGTACGGCGCGGATCTCGGCGCGCGGCAGGGACGCCGTCAGCAGACCGACCCGCAGCTTCACCGCAGCGCCGAGCGAACCGACCAGGCCCGTCAGCGTCCGGAAATGCTGCTCGGCCAGCAGCTCCGTCGGCGCCATCAACGCCGTCTGCCCGCCACAGGCCGCGACGGCGATCGCCGCGAGCAGCGCGACGACGGTCTTCCCGCTGCCGACGTCGCCCTGGACCAGCCGGTTCATCGGATGCGGCTTCGCGAGATCCTCGAGGATCTCGCGCATGACGCGGCGCTGCGCCTGGGTCAGTCGATAGGGCAGCGCCTTCGCCGCGTCGCGGGACTCGGGCCGGGTGGCGTCGATCGCGATCCCCGGCTGGCGGGTGACGCGGGCGCGGCGCATCGCGAGGCCGAGCTCGAGCAGGTAGAGCTCCTCGAGCACCAGACGGTCGTGGGCCGGCGAGGCGAACGCCGCGTACCGCGCGAGGTCGGTCTCCGCGCCGGGCCGATGGAGCGCACGCAGCGCCGAAGGCACGTCGGGCAGCCCGCGCTCGGCGACGAGCGCCTCGGGCAGATGGCCCTCGACGAGATCCGCGTGCGTATCGACGGCGCTGGCGATGAGGCGCCGCAGCGCTCTCGGATTCATCCCCTCCGGCGTCGCATAGACCGGGACGACCCGGCCGAGATCGTCGACGTCGGCGGCAGCGACCGGCCTCTCCGCGTCGCCACCACTCGGCGTCGGCGACGCCCCGGCCTCTGCCTCGGCGTGCGCCGGCGCGCCCGCCGAGGCATCGGCTTCGCCCGCGGGCAGCGATTTCGCGCCGAGCAGCTCGATCTCCGGGTGGATCAGCTCCTTCGAAAAGCGATACCGGCGCACCTCGCCGCTCACGAGGAGCCGTCGCCCCTTCACGAGCCGGCCCGCGATCGCCTCGCCGCCGCGAAACCATTTGAGCGTCACGATCGCCTGATCGTCTCCGACGACGGCCTGCAGGAAACGCGAGAAGCGCCCCCCGCGGCGCAGGCTGATCCAGTCGACGACCTTCACCTCCGCGACGAAGCTCGCGCTCCGGCCGACGACGAGATCGGCGACGGTGCCGACGCGTCGCCGATCTTCGTAGTCGGAGGGCAGCCAGAAGAGCAGATCCGAGATCCGCTCGAGTCCGCGCCGCGCGAAGGCTTCTGCCCGCTTCGGGCCGATTCCGGGCAGGGCCGCCAGCGAGCGCGCGAGCAGCTCGTCGGCCCAGCCGGCCCTTCCGAGCGGATCGACCAGCTCGGAAAGCTCACGCGCGACGTCGCGGTTCGGCTGATCCGGATCGAAGACGACGAGACGTTTGCGAAGGCGATCGAGCCGGCCGCGCAGCTCGCTCGGCAAGCCGCGTCGCGCGAGACGCGCGAGGAGCGCCTCCGCCTCGGCCCGGTCGGCGGCCTTCGGCGCGGCTCCGGCGAGCGCCGACACCGCACGGTGGAGCGCTGCGACCTCCGCATGCAGCGTCTGCTCGCCCATGGGTCGCGCGCCCTCCTCCCCTGGCCCATTGCCGGAGACGGCGGCGTCTATGCCCGCGCCGCGCCCGGCCCCGGAAAAGGTCGTCCCGCTGCCCGCGCATCCAGCTCGTGGATCTCCTGCAGCGAGCGCACACCGATCCGCTCGGCCCGCAGCGCGACGATCGCGTCCGCCGATGCGCGCGCGGCCGCGAGCGTCGTGCAATAGGGCACGCGCCGGAGCAGCGCCGCCCGCCGGAGGGACTTCGAATCCTCCACCGCTCGCGGATCGGGGCCGACGGTGTTGATCACGAGC
>CAUJGH010000361.1 GCA_963169575.1 Myxococcota bacterium
CTGCATGCCGTTGGTCGCATCCCAGCGGAACGCCTCGTTTCCCGAGGCGGACTGTGATTGGCCCACCACCGTGGAGCCGTCTGCGGAGACGCACCAGGCTTGGCTGGAGAAGCTCCCGCCCGGCAGGTCGCCCAGAGGCGTAAACGACGCCGCGTTTGTCGCCTCGGGAGCGAGGATCAACGAAGTCAGAAGAGCCAACGACGGAAATGCGTGAAGCCGCATGATCTCCATTCCCTTTCGCAGCATCGGGAAGTACCCGAGATGCGCGCTTGGGAACAGGGCGACGCCGAGCAGGTCGCGCACGGCGCAGCCTTCACCTTCCCGCGACTAACCTGCCTGACTGCGTGGAAAGAATGCAAGCAATTTCGTCAGATTGTTCGATGAATATCTGCAACAGCACGATGCATCGCGTCGGAGATCGTCTGATCGATAGGCCGACGAGGCGTGATTGGACGACCGGGCAGGAAGGAGATCGCTCCAGTCCCCCTTCGTCACGTAGCCCCCATGGGAGGGGCTATGCGCCGCCGTACGCCGCCCGAGCGCCATCGGGGCTCTCGTCGTTCACAAAGAGCCCAAGCTGCCCATCGAGGCGATTCTCGCTCGCCTCGACAGCCTCCTCCTCCGCGACAATCTGCAGGAGTTGGCGAGCAAACCGACGCGCCGCCTCGCGCAGCCTTCCTCTGTGCTCGAACGGGATCGCCCGGACCTGAGCCTCGAACGCCGACCCGAGGTTCGCGAACTGGCCGCCAAGTTCGATGTGGGCATTCGTCGCAGTATCCTCAGTCGAGAAGCCGATTCGCGTCGTCGCAGTGCTTGTATATGGCTTCGCAGCAATTCGACCTCATCGAGCAAGCGCACGTAGCCATCCAGGCGGGTCTCGCGCTCGCGCACTCTGACGACCTCAGGCAAACTCGAGGCCTCACGTCTGGCAGGGCGGCGCGCGCGGACCTTCGATCCGCTGCGCCCATTACCTGCGAACAGCCAGACAGCCCAGCCCAAGTCCGACGAGTAGCGCCGACACCGGTTCAGGAACGACTCGCCAGGTCCCGGCGATGTTTGTCGATGCGACCGGGTCTCGAGGGCCTGCGAAGATCCAATCGCCGCTCACGATTGCCCCACGAGACGAGAACGCGAAGCTACTGAGCAAGGTACTTTCGTCATTCGCGAACAAGAATCCGAGCGCCCACATCGTGGGAAGCCCAGCGCCATCGGTCTCGTAGACGAAGTCGTTATAGAAATGAGCATTGTTCGTCACGCTGTCGGCCAGGCTGATTCCATCCGAGACTCGCCAGCCGCGAACGCGCGATGCCCATTCATAGCCATCCGGGTCTACCCAATTCGTCGGCAGACGCTCGGAGAGTTCCAGCTCGATCGAGACGAACTGATCCGTCGTGTAGCCGTGGGAGGCAGTTTCGTAGGCTCTTCCGGTGTATCGATAGATCACCGACGCGAATGTGCTGTCCGCGTGAGTCATGACCCCCAGGACGGCCAGAAGCAACGAAGCGCATCTGATTCGACGAGATATCCAGGGCATGCCCAAACATGACACACTCTCCCAGCCCTCAGCCTTGAAGATCTCGTGTTGGACCATGCCATCCCTGTGAAGGTCGAAGAGACATCCAGTTCCATTCGTGTAGAGTCGACCGGAGACTCGATCTCGACTAGAAGCAGGAGCGTCCCCATGCTGAAAATGTCGCTTCCCTTTCCGGTCCTCCTCGCTCTGCTCGTCTCCCCACTGCTGGCCAGCCCCCAGGCCTCCGCGGAAACCTTCGTCTTCACCGGCACGAGCTTCTTCTCCGGCGCGACCGGCCCGTCCTCGGGCACGCTCGTGACGGCCCCGGGGACCGGCGGGCCGGGCCAGATCATCACCCAATCCGACATCTTCTCGTTCGAGTTCTCGCATACGTTCGCGCCGGGGACGGTGATCGAGTTCGACGAGACGCATCTCGTGAACGTCGGCGCTCCGACTCCGCTGACGGTCGCGGCCGACGGCTCGGGCCTCGCATCGGGCTCCTTCCAGGCCCGGGATCCCGTCGCCGATACCCATCTGCGCATGATCGCCAACGCAGGCGACGCCAACGACAATTACCTGATCGATTCGCCGATCTTGTCGGCGAACGGGGCCTTCGGCGGCGCGTTCGGCGGTTGGATCAGGGTCGAGACGACGCCGGTGCCGGTCGGATCATGGATCGGCAGGCTGCTCCTCCTGGGCGCAGTCTTGGCGGCGGGCGCCTACTGGGCTCGCAATCGCCTCCGCCCCTCATCGGTGTGAAGCGCTGAATTCCCGCCCCGAGACCGGGGCCCCGCGCGATCCGTCGAGCGGGCGAATCCATCGCGGCCCGGGCGAGACGTCGGCCGCAGCGATCACCGCCCGTCCGCCCCGATCTCCTCCATCCTCGAAACGACCCGAACCTCCGCCTCGACCGGCGCCTTCGCACCCATCAGCCGCAGGTTCGCCGTCCCGCTCCGATGGCCCATCGTCCGCAGCCAGTTGGGCCGCCCGGGGTCGCGCTCCGAGACGACGATCGTGACGCCCCCGTCCGGGTCGTAGCAGGCGCTCGCCTTGTTCAGATGGATGGGCGCCTGCGTGTAGTCGAGGGACTCGGTCCAGAGATTGTTGAGCTGGAGGCCCCAGGCCGTGCAGTCGGGGATCGGCGAGAGGCGGATCACGAGGAACTCGTCCTCGGCGACCGACCACGCCGCGCTGTAATAGAAGACGCTCGGATCACCGCCTGCCTTGCGGATGCGCTCGGGGTCCTGGAGCGGCAGCTGGTTGAAGCTCCGGCGCAGCGCGACGGATTGGTTCGTCCACGTCTCGGCCGTCGAGCGCACGAACTTCGCCGTCGCGAGCAGGCCCTCCGCGATCGGCTCGAAGGCGACCCGGACGGGTTCGCCCGAGGCGTCCGCCCGCGTCAGCTCCAGCTCGAGCGACTGCTTGGCGGCCAGGCCTGCGAAGGTGCAGCGCACGAGCAGGCTCTTCGTCTCGCTCGTCGTCGCGAGCCGCAGGCGCTCGGCCGCGCCCGAACCGGCGCCTCCGATCTCGATCTCGACCGGCCGCTCGCGCGCCTCGGGCACGGTATTCGAGTCGAGGCTGCCCGTGACCCGCCAGGCGCCCTGCGCGTCGAATCCGTTCGTCATCAGGGAGACGTGGACGCAGCTGCGGAAATCGCCGCGCAATCGGTAGACATGGTCGCCGCTGATCGTCGCGCCGAAATAACGCGAATCCGGGTTGTCGCCGCCGAAGCCCTTGATGCGCTCGTCGCAGAGCGAATGGAGATGGGGATCGGCCGGATCGACGGCCTCGACATGGCGCTCGAGGCCGGTGCGCACGAGACGCGAGAGGTATCGCAGGCCCTCGGCGGCATCGAGCTCGCCGAGCGGGAGGTCGTCCCGGATGAGCTGACGCCCCGCCTGCTTGAGGTCATCGCAGAAAGCGTCCCAGGTCGCCTGCGCGCGCCGCTGGATCTCGGCGGGCGGCGCCGGCGCGCGGGGGCTCGGCGGATTCGGCATGTCGGATCAGCCCTCCTTCGGAACGCCGAAGTATTCGTAGTATCGCTGCAGCGCCCTGCGCTCCTCGGCGGCCGCTTCGGAGGATTCGCCGCCGGTCTTGTAGACGTGCTTGCCGAAGACGCCCTTCGGCTTGGCGGCGAGATAGGCCTCGATCCGCTGCGCAGCGGCGTCGGACATCGTGAGGCCGATCTGCTGATAGGCGCCGCGGATCGCCTTCATCGGGTCGGCGGAGAAATCGAGATAGATGACGTTCGCGAACTGCCCTTTCGGGATCGTGCCGTCCTCCATCCAGCGCATGATCCGATCCCAGAGCTTGACCCGCCCTTCGATCATCATGACGTCGTCGAGCATGTTGCCGCTCCAGGGATCGTCGGTTCGCCACCAATAGATGGTGCCCTGGACGCTGACGACCGAATCCGTCGTCGTCACCTGATCGCGATGCATGAAGATGAGGCGGGCATCGGGATAGGTCTCGAGGAGCTTGGGGAGCACCGGCATGTGGGTCGGGCCCTTGAGCAGCCAATGGGGCTTCTTGAACTTCCACTGCAGCAGCTTCAGGATCCGCTTGTGCCATTCGAAGGTCTCGCGGATGTCCTGCTTGCGGAAATACTCGACGTAGGACGGGATCTGGAACGCGCAGTAGAAGACCTCGGACAGGAAGGTCAGATAGAGGAACTCGATGCACTCGACCGGGAGGTCGCCCGCCTGCGCATGCATCGTCTTCCATTCGGGGGCGATGCGTTCGGGAAGCGTGATGAGCCGATGCGCCTTCTCGATGCGCGGATCGGTCAGGTAGGTCTCCTCGCGCGGCGGCGGGCAGGGAAACATCGCCTCCCAGCGCTTCACGACCCGGAACTGCTCGTCCTGGGAGAGGGCTTCGTGGAAGATCGTCGTCCCCGATCGGCCGGAGCCGACGATGAAGACGGGCGCTTCGACGACCTCGTCCTCGATCTCGGGATGCTGCTTGTAGCAGTCCGTGATCATGAGGCGCGCCTCGAGGTAGATCAGGAGATCCGAGCGCGTCAGGATGCGGCCGCAGAGGTTGAGCTTGGCCTCGTTCTCGATCGCGTGGATCAGGACGCGAAAATGCTCGAGCCAGCGGTCCTGGCCGAAATCGTCGAGCCCCGTGTTCTTGCGCGCTTCGGCGAGGAGCGAGTCCTCGTCGAGGGGAACGATGCTCGCGATGTTCAGATGCTCGCCTTCCTCGTTGAGGCGCGCGACCCATTCGGGGCGCGGGGCGGGCTTCCAATCGGTCCGGCGGTCGTACGGGCGGGGGGACATCGAGCGCTCCTCCAATGAGCCTCGACGCTAGATCGTCGCTCCGCGCCCGACCAGCGGAGTTTTTTGCGCTCGCGGGCCTCGCCCCGTTCGGACGCTTCGCACGCTAGGCGAGCGGGCCCGCCGACAACCATCCGATCAGGTCCCGCAGCGCCGCGGGATGGATCTCGTGGCCCATCTCGTATTCGCCCCAGGCGACCTGGACGCCGAGCGATTCGAGACGCGCCTTCGACTGGCGCGCCGCGTCGATCGCGACCATCGGATCGCGGCTGCCGTGGATGAGCAGCGTCGGCAGCGACGACCGCGAAGGATCCGCCGCGAGGCCCGCGACGACCGCGTCGGGAAGCCAGCTCGAGAGCGCGACCAGCGCGCGAAACCGGTCCGGCCGGCCGAGGGCGAGGTCGTAGGCCATGACGCCGCCCTGGCTGAAGCCCAGGACGACGATGCGGTCCGGATCGATCGGATGGATCTTCATCGCATCCTCGAGGAAGCCTTCGAGGGCACCACGCGCCGCGACGAGGGCGGGCGCCGAGACCTGGCCGGAGGCGTCGATCGGGAACCAGGCGTAGCCGCGCTGGCCGGGCCCGACGTCGAGGGCGAGCGGGCCCTGCGGACAGAGGAAGACGAGCTCGCCGCCCCGGATCTGCGGTGCGATCCCGAGCAGATCGTGGGCGCTGGCGCCGTAGCCGTGGAGCGCGAGGATCGTCGGGAAGGGGCCGGGGCCGGCCGGGACGTGGGCGGTGTAGAGCAGATCCATGCGAGCGGGTCTCCATCGGAAGCGGCGGGGCGCGGACGGCGACAGTAGAGAACCGACCCGCTCCGGAGCGAGCCCCGGACCCCCATCCGGCCCTTCGCCTCGAAACCTCCGGCGCCCGCGCTCCAGCCGGTCGCGCCGACGCCCCGAGAGCGCTCGGTTACGCTCCGCGGCCGCAGGAAGCGGATCGGGGGCGGAATCCGGATGGACGAGCGGGACGAGCGGGACGAAGAGCGAGCGCGCGAGG
>CAUJGH010000362.1 GCA_963169575.1 Myxococcota bacterium
TAGGCGTCGTCGGTGTGGACGGTCATGGACGGTGTCGTCGACGTCGTCGGCGGCAATCTCGCCGAGCGTGGCGCCGAAGGGTAGGCTCGCCCGCATGTCACCGCGCCCCTTCGAACGGCCCGCGACGATCGCCCTCCCGCAAACACCCGGACTGCCCGCTGGCGCCTCGCTCGAGGGTCTCTGGCTCCCGGCGCGATCGGCCGCGACCCTCGCATCTTCCGCGACCAGCCCCGCCGGCGACGCCTTTGCGGAATCCGCCGACGTCGCGGCGCCGGCATCCGGCATCGCCGGCGAGGCGCGCGGCGGCGCGATCATCGCAGCGCCTCATCCGCAGATGGGCGGCTCGATGGATTCGCCGGTCGTCACCGAGCTCGGCCTCGCGGCGAGCGATGCGGGTCTCGTCTCGTTGCGTTTCAACTGGCGCGGCATCGGCGGGAGCGCGGGCCGGCCTTCGGGCGAGACCGCGGACGCGGATGCGGATTGCCTCGCGGCCCTCGATTTCATGCGCGAGAGCGTCGAGGGCCCCCTCGTCGCATGCGGTTATTCGTGGGGTGCGCTCGCGGTGTTTCGGACCTGCGCGTCGGCGCCGCGGGTCAAGCGGCTCGTGCTGGTCGCACCGCCGCCGGCGATGCTCGAGCGGGCCGTCTTCGAACGCTCGCGGCGGCCGATGCTGATCGTCGCCGGAGACCGGGACACCTACGTTCCCCTCGAGGCCCTCGAGGAGCGCCTCGCCGGACTCGAGCGGATCGAGCTCGCGATCCTGCCGGGCGTCGACCATTTCTTCATGGCGGGGCTCGCGGAGCTCGGCCGGCGCGTGCGGAGCTGGCTCGCCGCCGGTCCCTAACGTCCGATCGGCAGCTCGACGCAGAGCCGGGCGCCGCCCGTCGGTCCCGATTGGACCGAGATCGCGCCGCCGCCATCCTCGACGATGCGTTTGCAGATCGCGAGTCCGAGACCGCCGGCGCCTTCGCTGCGCCGCGTCCAGAAGGGCTCGAAGATCCGCGTCGAGAGCTCGGGCGCGATGCCCGGTCCATCGTCTTCGACGGACAGGACGAGATGATTCGCGAGCGTATTGCTCCAATCGGCCTCGAGCCGGATCGAGCCGCCGCGGGGCGTCACCTGCGTCGCGTTGAGCAGCAGATTGAGCAGCAGCTGGCGGAGCGCGTCGGGGGCGAGGCCGAGGGCCGGCAGGTTCGGGCGGATCCGGGTCTCGAGCTCGATGCCGCGCTCGCGGCAGCGATAGCGGAGCAGCTGCAGCGTCGTCGCGGCGGCTTCGCCGATATGCGCCCCTTCGCCGATCGAAGGCGTGCTGCGCGGCCGAGCGTGGCGGAGCAGATCGTCGAGCATGCGCTCGAGGCGCTGGATCTCTTCGCCGACGAGCAGGCGGAATCCGTCGTTGAACTCGGGATCGTTGCGGCGCTCGGGCAGGAGCTGCAGGAAGGTCTTCACCGCGACGAGCGGATTGCGGATCTCGTGGACGATCTCGGTCACGAGGCCGCCGAGCGCCGCGAGGCGATCGAGGCGGGCCACGGCATCGTCCATCTGGCCGAGCCGGTCGAGGGCGAGCTGGGTCGCCATCGACTGGGAGAGCTGGTCCGCCACCTCGGCGAGCACGGCGAGGGTACGCGGCCGGAGCGGGCGCCCGGAACGCTCGGGATGGATCAGGATGACGGCGGCGGGCTGATTGCCGAGGCCGGCGATCGGGGCGGCGGCAGCGATGCCCTGGGCGGCGAGGGCCTTCAGCTCGAGGTCGTAGGGCGCGCTTTCGAGGACGAGGACGCCGCCCGGGCGCACGAGCGCGTCGAAGAACTCGCGGCTCGGCTGGACGCGCATCGCGAGCGTAGCGGGGAGAGAGGCGACGACCTGGGGCCTGCGCCCCGGGTCGTCGACCCAGGCGACGGCCCCCGCAACGCCGTCCTGGCGCAGCAATCGCCGCAGCGCACGCATGAGCAGCGCCTGTCCCTCGACGCCGACGCCGTCCCGCGGCGCGTCGGACGGCAAGAGCATCGCGTCGAGCAGTGCGGTCTCCGCAGCTCGGCGTCGGTCGGTCGCTCGCTTCGAATCGTGGCGGCGGTCCAGCGCGGTGGACGCAAGCGTACCCTCGCGCGAACTCGTGCTCGCGTGTCCCCCCATGTGCGCGGAGTTACCGATCTCGCGCGGCGATGTCAACGCGGCAGACCGGGATCGAGGCTCGAATAGCGCCTCAGAAGGTGTCGTCGCGGGCGGCCTGACGCGTCTTCTTCTCCACCGTTTCTTCGGTGAAGGTCCGTTCGGGGGCCGTCCCGGCGCGGAAGGGTTGGAAGTAGGCGTCCTCCGCGCTCGCATCGGCGAGCAGTCCCGAGACCTTGTCGACGCGGCGGAATTCGATCTCGGCTGGCGCCTTGAATTCCCGGTTCGGATAGGGCGCGACGGCGGCGCTCATGTACTCGCCCCAGATGGGCAGCGCCGTCGTTCCGCCCGTCTCGCCGTAGCCGAGCACGCGGTTGTCGTCGTTTCCGACCCAGACCCCGGTCGTGATCTCGGGGGAGAATCCGACGAACCAGGCATCCGAATACTCGTTGGTCGTCCCCGTCTTGCCCGCGAAGGTCCGGCCGTATTTCGCGAGCCCGGCTCCCGTTCCCTCGCGAACCACGGCCTGGAGCATGTCGCACATCAGGTAGGCGTCGGCCGGGCGGATCACCTGATCGGCGTCGTAGGTCGCCGCGGCCCAGGTCCCCTCGGCTTCATCGTCCGCCTCGCCTCCCTCGCCCGCTTCCGGCGTCGGCTCCGTCGCGAGCGGCAAGGGCGCGAGCGGCGGCGGGACGTCGCCGAGCGGGACGTTCGCGAGCAGCTCCTGGCCGTCCCGATCGACGACCCGGCGGATGAAATGCGGAACGACCCGCTTTCCGCCTCGCGGATAGACGGCATAGGCCCGGGTCATCTCGAGCAGGGTCACGGCGCTCGTGCCGAGGGCGAGGGAGAGGTCGGGCGTCAGCTTCGACTGGAATCCGAAGCGGCGCGCATGTTCGATGACGTAGCTCGGGCCGAGGTCGCGAAAGAGATAGACGGTCGCGTTGTTGATCGACTTCTTGAGCGCGTCGCGCATCGTCATCGGGCCGTAGGATTTCCGGCCGTAGTTGCGCGGGGCCCAGACGAAGCCGCTCGTCGGGTCGGTGTACACGACCGGGCGATCGATCAGGGTCGAGACCGGGGTGTAGTCGCGGGTCAGCGCGGCGCCATAGATGAAGGGTTTGAAGGACGAGCCGGGCAGGCGCTCCGCCTGGACCGCGCGGTTGAATTCGCTCTTCGCGAAATCGTATCCGCCGACCATCGCGAGCACGTCGCCCGAGGCGTTGTCGATCGAGAGCAGCGCGCCCTGGGCGAAGGGCTCCTGGCGGATGTCGAGGCGCGCGACGGTGTCGGCCTCGGCCGGTTCCTTGCCGGCCTCCGCTCCGCCCGCGTCCGGCTCGCCGATGCGAACGAACGGGACGACGTCGCCGACGTCGAAGATCGCGCCGATCTCGCCGACCGGCGAAGGCCGCACGTTCGGATTCGGCATGCGCGCCCAGGCGACGTCCGCGAGCGCGACGCGGCCCTCGACGCCGGCCCCGAACCCGACCTGCGCCGACTGCTTCGCCCGGTCGACCGCGACGACGAGGCCCTCGAGGACTTCGCCCGCCGCGAGGCGTGCGCGGATCTTCTCTGCAGCCCGGGCGAGCGTTGCTGCGACGGCCTCCGGATCGCTTCCCTCGCCTTCCTTCGACTCCTTCGCCTCGCCGAGCTCGCCGTTCGCGCGGGCGAGGCGCTCGAGCTCGGCTTCGCGCTCGTCGGGGCCGACGCGGCGCAGGGGCCCGCGATAGCCGTAGCGATGGTCCTGGGCGATCAGGCCCCGGCGCACGGCCTCTCGGGCAGTGCGCTGGAGGTCGAGATCGAGGGTCGTCTCGATGCGCAGGCCGCCGCCGAGCACCGCCTCCTGGCCGAGCTCCTTGTAGAGCAGTCGCCGTACCTCTTCGCTGAAATAGCCCGCGACCTCGAAGTTCTCGCGATCGGCCGGGGCAGCGATGACGGGCGGCGAGGCCAGCGCTTCGTCGTGGGTCGCCTGGTCGATGTGGCCGTCCACGAGCATGCGGTCGATGACATAACGTCGGCGCGCCTCGGCCGCCGACGGATTCCGATTCGGATCGTAGGCGCTGGGCCGCTGCGGCAGGCCCGCGAGCAGCGCGGCTTCCGAGACCGACAGATCCTTCACGTCCTTGTCGAAATAGCTCCGCGCCGCCTGGCCGACGCCGTAGGCGCCGTTGCCGAAATAGATCTGGTTCAGATAGAGGTAGAGGATCTCGTCCTTCGTCAGCTGCTGCTCGAGACGCCAGGAGAGCACGATCTCCTTCAGCTTGCGCTCGTAGGTCTTCTCCGAGGACAGCAGCAGGCTCTTCACCGTCTGCTGCGTGATCGTGCTCGCGCCCTGGGCGATGCCTCCCTCGCGCAGGTTCGCGAGGGCCGCGCGCAGGATGGCGACGAAGTCGAAGCCTTCGTGCTCGTAGAACTTGCCGTCCTCGGCCGCGACGAAGGCGACCTGGACGTGGCGGGGGATCTCCTCGATCGGGAGGAGCCGACGCTGCTCGGTGTGGAACTCGGCGATCAGCCGGCCCTGGCGATCGAAGACGAGGCTCGAGACCGGCGGGCGATAGTCGGCGATCTTCTGGAAATCCGGCAGATCGCGGATCACCAGCCAGTAGATCGCCCCCGCCCCGCTCGCTGCACCGACGATCGAAATCGCCAGCAGGAGCAGGACGATCCGGATCCCCCCAGACCGGAAGAAAGCCATTTTCACCCCGCGACCGCCCACGCTAGCCGACGCCTCGGACCGTGCGCTACCGATTGGCGGCCACGGCGTCTCGCGGCGCTCCGCGAGCGCTCCCCGTTTCGGTCCGAATCAGCGGGTCCTTGACTCCGCGGAGCCCCATGACTTCCAGAAGAGAGACTTCCAGAAGCGAGACTTCCCGAAATGAGCCTTCCACGAGAGAGGCTTCCCGGTCCGGCTCCGTCGGCGCGAAGGCCGGGCGTCCGCTCACGCTCGCCTTCGTGATGGATCCCGTCGAACGGGAGCCGATGAACGCTTCGACGACCATCGTGCTGATGCGCGAGGCGCAGGATCGGGGTCATCGGGTCCTCTACGTCGATCCCGCGGATCTCTGTGTCGACGATGGCCGGGTCCGGGCGGAAGCGGCGCCGATCACTCTCGACCTCGCTTCGGAGACGCCCGTCCGGCGCGGCCCCGTCCGCGCGTTCGATTTCGAAGACGAGATCGACGTCGCCTTCCAGCGCAAGGATCCGCCCGTCGATCGCGACTACATCGTCGCGACCCAGATCCTCGACGTCTGCCGCAAGACCCTCGTCCTCAACCGCCCGTCGAGCGTCATCAGCTTCAACGAGAAGCTGCTCGCCGTGCGTTTCGCCGATTTGATGCCCGCGACGCGTGTGACCCGTCACATCCGGGAGCTGCGCGACTTCATGCGGGCCCAGGGTGGTCAGATGATCGTGAAGCCCCTCGACGGCAAGGGCGGCGAGGGCATCTTCCATCTGGTCGAGGACGATCGGAATCTGACCTCGATCCTCGAACAGTCGACGCTCTTCGGGAGGCGGTCGGTCATGGCGCAGGCCTACCTCCCCGACGTGCGGAAGGGCGACAAGCGGATCCTGCTGCTCGAGGGCGAGCCGATCGGCGCCGTCCTGCGCGTGCCCGCCGCCCACGAATCGCGTGCGAATCTCCACGTCGGCGGGACCCCGGCGCGCGCCCCCCTCGACGACGCGGATCGCCGGATCCTCGCCCGGGTGGGCCCCTTTGCCCGGGAGCACGGGCTCTTCTTCGTCGGGATCGACGTCATCGGCGGCCGCCTGACCGAGATCAACGTGACGAGCCCGACGGGCATCCAGGAGATCAACGTCCTCGAGAACGCGCGGCTCGAGGCGCAGGTCATGGATCGGGTCGAAGCGCTCGTGGCGGCGCGTTAGGGGCGCCGACGCCGGGGAGCACGGCGTGCGTTAACGTGTCCCCATGACCTCCGGCGACGCCGAGATCGAGGGTGCGCGACCGATCGACGAGAATCGTCGTTACGGCATCCTCGTCGTCGACGACGAGGACGCGATCCTCGAGTCGATCGAGCTGACCCTCGGCGCCGAATACCGGGTCTTCACCGCGAACAGCGCCGAGCAGGGCCTCGCGATCCTGGCTCGCGAGGACATCGCCCTCGTCATCTCCGACCAGGTCATGCCGGGCATGCGCGGCGTCGAGTTCCTCGAGCAGGTGATCGAGCGCAATCCGCGCGCCATCCGGATCCTGCTGACGGGCTACTCCGACATGCCCTCGCTCGTCCGCGCGATCAACGAGGGGCGCATCTACCGCTACATCGCGAAGCCCTGGGAGCCCGACGAGCTGCGCATCAGCGTCAAGCGCGGGCTCGAGGTCTACGCGCTCTCGAGCGCGAACGCCGAGCTGACCGCTGCGCTCGCCCGGGCGAACGAACGGCTGCGCGCCGAGAACCTCTACCTGCGCCGCGAGGTCGAGGCGCGTTATTCGTTCGACGGCATCATCGGGACCTCGCCGGCGATGCAGAAGGTCTTCGACATCACGCGCAAGGTCGCGCAGACCGACGCCACCGTGCTGCTGACCGGGGAGACCGGGACGGGCAAGGATCTGCTCGCCCGGGCGATCCATTACTCCGGCCTGCGGCGCGACAAGAAATTCGTCGCCCAGAACTGCGGGGCGCTCCCCGAGACGCTGCTCGAGAGCGAGCTCTTCGGCCACAAGCGCGGCGCCTTCACCGGCGCCCACGTCGACAAGAAGGGCCTCTTCGAGGTCGCCGACGGCGGCACGATCTTCCTCGACGAGATCGGCGAGACCGAGCCGGGCATGCAGGTCCGGCTCCTGCGCGTGCTCCAGGACGGCGAGATCCGCCCGCTCGGCTCGGCCGATACGCGCAAGGTCGACGTGCGCGTCATCGCGGCGACCAACCGGGATCTGAAGAAGCTCGTCGCCGAGGGCCGCTTTCGCGAGGATCTCTACTACCGCC
>CAUJGH010000363.1 GCA_963169575.1 Myxococcota bacterium
ACGCGAACCTGACCGGCGACGATCCCCTCGTCCGCGCGGTCGCGCCGCCGCTGGGCGCCTACCGTCTCGCGTTCTCCCGCGCAACCCCCGAGGGAGTGGCGTCGGCCACGACCGGCTGCGCCTTCATCGACGGCGATCGGATCGAGATCCGACGCGGCGGACGTGCGCACTCGATCCCGCTCGCCGGCGCCCCCGCCCTCGCACAGCAGAAGGAGAACGTCGCGGCCGCGCTGCTCGCCCTCGCCTCGCTCGAGGACGACCTCGGCATCGACCTCGCGCGCGCCGCCGAAGCGCTGCCGCGCTTCGTCGGCCTGCCGCATCGCTGCGTCCTGGTCGCCTCACGCGGCGGCGTTCGCTGGTACGACGACTCGAAGGCGACCAACCTCGGCGCGGCGGCGCGCGCGCTCGAGACGATGACGCCGCCGATCGTCTGGATCGCCGGCGGCAAGCACAAGGGCGCCGACCTCTCGCCCCTCGCCGAGAGCGCCCGCGGCCGGGTCCGGATCGCGCTGCTGATCGGCGAGGCCGCGCCGGAGCTCGAACGTGCGCTCGTGGGCAGCGTCCCGTGCGAGCGCGCAGGGACGCTCGCACGCGCCGTCGAGCGCGCGGCGGAGCTCGCGCGAGCGGGCGACGCGGTGCTGCTCGCGCCGGCCTGCTCGAGCTTCGACCAATTCGAGAGCTTCGAGGACCGCGGCCGTCAGTATGCCGCGGCCGTGGAGCGGCTCGCACGACCGGGAGATCCCTCATGAACGCCTTGCCGACGCGGAGCGCCACCGGGGGCCTCGATCCCGGCGTCGCGCTCTCGAGCCTCATCCTGATCCTCTTCGGTGTCGTGATGAGCTACAGCGCGACGGCGGCCCTCGACCTCGAATCGGCCCTGCCGCCGCTCTTCTTCGACCACGTCACCGGCCTGCTCGCCGGGCTGGTGCTGGCCGCCGCCGCCTACTACGCCCCGCCGGTCGTGCTGAGACGACTCGCGCTCCCGATCTGGGGCATCACGGTCGCCCTGCTCGTCCTGACGCTCTTCGTCGGCATCGAGGTCAACGGCGCGCGCCGCTGGCTCGAGCTGCCCGGCGTCGGCTTCCGCTTCCAGCCGGGGGAGCTCGCGAAATGCGTCACGCTGATCGCGGTGGCCCACTGGCTCTCGCGCAAGCAGGATCGCCGCGAGCTCACGACCCGGCGGACCCTCGAAGCCGCCGGTCTCGCGCTCCTGCCCGCGGCGCTGATGCTGAAGCAGCCGGATCTCGGCAACGCGGTCGTGCTGGTCGCGATGACGGCTCTGCTGCTCTTCATCGCCGGAACGCCGTGGCCCCGGTTCGTACTGCCGGGCTTCGCGGGCGTCGTCCTCGTCGGGATCTACGTCCTCGTCAACCCCTACGCGATGCGACGCGTGACCGGATTCCTCGATCCCTTTCGCGACTCGCTCGGCTCGGGCTGGCAGCTGGTGCAGTCCTACGTCGCGTTCGGTCAGGGCGGCTGGACCGGACAAGGGCTCGGCTACAGCCGCCAGAAGCTCGACTACCTGCCGGAGGCCCATACCGACTTCGTGCTCGCGCTCGTCGCCGAGGAGCTCGGCCTCGTCGGTGTGCTCGTCGTGATCGGATCGTTCGCGGCGCTCTGGATCGCGGGCACGCGCGTCGCACGCCGGGCGCGGGACAAATTCGACTTGCTCTGCGGCTTCGGCATGGCCGCGCTGCTCACGATCCCGGCCTTCCTGAACGCCTCGGTCGTCATGGGGCTCGTCCCGACGAAGGGCCTCACGCTCCCCTTCCTCTCCTACGGACGCACGTCGCTCGTCGTCTGCTGCATCGCGCTCGGCTGTCTGCTCGGCGTCGCACGGCGGCATCCGGCGACGCCGGCCCCGAAGATCCGGGAGGCGCGATGGCCCGGCGTTGGGTGATCACGGGCGGGGGCACCGGCGGCCACGTCACCCCCGCGCTCGCCCTCGGCGAGGCGATCGTCGACCGCGGCGACGAGGTGCTCTTCGTCGGCTCGCGCCGCGGCCTCGAATCGCGGCTGGTGCCGGATGCCGGCTTCGAGCTGCGCGTGCTGCCGAGCGAGCAGGTGATGGGGCGCAACCTGCTCGGCCGAATGCTCGGCGCGTTCTCGATCCTGAAGAGCGTCGGCAGCGCGCTCCGGATCCTCTGGCAGTTCCGGCCCGATGCGGTCGTCTCGGTGGGCGGCTATGCGGCGATGCCGACGGCGCTCGCCGCCTGGATCTCCCGCCGGCCGCTCTTCCTGGTCGAGCCGAACGCGATTCCGGGCCGCGTCAATCGCCTGACGGCACGCTTCGCCCGCTGCGTCTTCGTCGGCTTCGAATCGGCGCGTGGCTACCTCCCACGGCGGACGCCGAGCGTCTGTGTCGGTGTACCGCTCCGGCGGGCGCTCTACCGAGCCTTCGCCAGCCGGCCAGAGCCGCGGGTGCCGACGAAGCCGCTCCGGATCTTCGTGTTCGGTGGCAGCCAGGGCGCACGCCAGCTGAACGAGCACGTCCCCGAAGCCCTCGCGAAGCTGGCGCGAAATTCGATCGAGGTGTTCCACCAGACCGGCGAGACCGACCGCGCCGCGGTCGCCGCGCGTTATGCCGAGCTCGGCATCGCGGCGGAGGTCGTCGCCTTCGAGCGGGACATGCCGAAGCGCTATGCCTGGGCCGACCTCGCGATCTGCCGTGCCGGCGCGCTGACCGTCGCGGAGCTCGCCCTCGCGGGCATCCCGGCGCTCGTCGTCCCCTATCCGTTTGCGGCGGACGACCACCAGACCGCGAACGCCCGCGCCCTCGAAGAAGCCGGTGCCGCAAAGCGCATCCCGGCGCAGCCCCTCGACGTCCACGCCCTCGCACAGACGATCGCGGAGCTCGTCTCGACCCCCGGCCGGCTGCTGCTGATGCGCCAGGCCTCCGCGCGGCTCGCGCGGCCGCGCGCGGCGACGGACATCATCGAGCGCTGCCTCGCGCAGCTCGGCGGCGGCGGCACGGCGAATGGCGACGGGAGCGGGCCCGGGGCGACGCGAGGGGCGTCGTGAAGCCCCGCTTCGAGCGCTTTCATTTCGTCGGGGTCGGCGGGATCGGCATGGCCGCCCTCGCCGAGCTGCTGCACGCGCGCGGCGCCCTCGTGACGGGTACGGACGTCGTCGCGGGCGCGAACGTCGAGCGCCTGCGACGGCTCGGCATGCGCGTCGAGGTCGGACACGGCGCGGACCGCATCGGCGCGGCCGAGGTCGTCGTCCGCTCTTCGGCCATCGCAGAGGACAATCCCGAGCTCGTCGCCGCCCGTGCGCGCGGGATCGAAATCGTGGGGCGCGGCGCGCTGCTCGCCGAATGCCTGCTCGAGCAGGAGGTCGTGGCGATCGCCGGATCCCACGGCAAGACGACGACGACCGCGATGACGGCTCATCTCCTGCGGTCCGCCGGACTCGATGCGACCGCCGTCGTCGGCGGCCGCGTCCCGCTCCCGGACGGCGACGCCGGCCCGCTGCTGCTCGGCCGCAGCGATTGGGCCGTCGCCGAGGTCGACGAGAGCGACGGCTCCTTCCTCGCCATGCGCCCGGCCATCGCCGTCGTCACCAATGCCGACCCCGAACATCTCGACTACTACGGCACCCGCGCACGCATGCTCGAGGCCTTCGTCGCGTTCGCGAGCTCGGTCCCCTCGACGGGCGCGGCGATCCTCGGCATCGACCATCCCGGGATCGCGGAGATCGCGCCGCGGATCGGTGGCCGGCAGGTCCATTTCGGGCTGCACGTGGATGCCCACGTCCGCGCCGAGGCGATCGAAGCCCGCGCCGGCGGGCAGCGCTGCCGCGTCCGGCTCGCGCACGGCGACCGCTTCGACTTCGAGCTTCCCCTGCCCGGTCGGCACAACGTGCTGAACGCCCTCGCCGCCCTCTCCGTCGGCCTCGAGCTCGGCCTGCCCGCGAAGGCGCTCGCCGAGGCGCTGGGGAGCTTCGCAGGCGTGCGCCGCCGCTTCGAGCGCAAGGGCGAGGCGCGCGGCGTCGAGGTCGTCGACGACTACGCCCACCATCCCGCCGAGGTGCGCGCGACCCTCGCCGCCGCGCGCAGCATCCACGCCGGCCCGCTGACCGCGATCTTCCAGCCCCACCGCTATACCCGCACCCGCGACTGCTGGGACGATTTCCTCGCCGCCTTCGACGACGCCGACCGCGTCGTGATCAGCGACATCTATCCCGCGAGCGAGGCGCCGATCGCCGGCATCGGCTCCGAGCGGCTCTGCCGCGAGCTCGCCGCCCGGGGCCACCGCGCCGCCTTCTACGGCGGCGACCTCGCCGCGATCGAACGCGACTGGCCCGGGCGCTTCGCGCCCGGAGAGCTCGTCCTCACCCTCGGCGCCGGCGACATCGCCGCCCTCGGCCCGAAGCTCCTGCAGGCACGCCGCTCGCAAACGGCGGCCGCCGCCTCGGAGGGCGGCGCATGATCGAGCCGGCCGCTC
>CAUJGH010000364.1 GCA_963169575.1 Myxococcota bacterium
GATATCGACGACCTAGCGCTCGAAGCGGCCGGCGGCGTCCGGGAAGATCCGCAGGCCCGTGAGCTTGCGCGCCAGCCAGCGGACCTCGTCCAGTCCGTCGCGCCGGCCGATGCCGACCAGCACGAGCAGGCCCCGCTCCATCTGCGCGATCGGGACGCCGTCGACCTCGACCGCCGCGCCGAGCACCCGCTGCACGACCGCCCGCACCGATCAGATCTCGCGCTGGTCCTGGAAGCGGCCGCGGTAGATCGCCCGGCCCTCGGTGCGCATCAACACGATCTGGCAGATGCGCACCCCGGGCACGATCTCGAGCGCACGGCTCGAGACGTTGCTCATCTCGAGCACCTGGCGGTTCGAGACCCCCGGCTGCACGAACGCCGAGGTCACGTGAATCATGAGGCCGAGCCGGGCGAAGCGGCTGCGGCCTTCGAGGAAGCCGCAGAGATCGTCGGGGAGGCTGATGTGTTCGGCGGTGATGCCGTGGATCGTCACGCCGGGATCGAGACGGAAGGGGGCGTCGAGGTTCTGGACGCGGGTGTGATCGCGATAGTCGGTGTGATCCTCGACGCGAATCGGGACGGAATGATTCTCGATCGAGCGGATCTCCCGCCCGAGCGTCAAGTCGATCGAGGCGACCCCGACCTGGCTGCGTTCGAAGGGATCGATCCGGATCCGGCCTTCATCGATCTCTCGCAGGATCACGTCGCGGGTCAGCACACTCATGGGGGGCGCATGATACCCTGCGCCGATGCCGCATCCATTCTTCGAATTGCCGCATCCGCTCGTGATCGGACATCGCGGCGCGGCCGGCGAGTATCCGGAGAACACCCTCCTCTCCTTCGAGGCCGCGCTCGCACAGGGCGCCGCGATCCTCGAGAGCGACGTCCACGTCAGCCGCGACGGCATCCCGATCCTGCTGCACGACCCGACCCTCGAGCGCGTCTGCGGGATTCCGGGCGCCGCGTCCGATCGGACCTGGGCGGAGCTCGCTGCGCTCGATGCCGGGGCCAGCTTTCAGACCGCGGCCGGCGATACGCCCTTTCGCGGCCGGGGCCTCCGGATCGCGCGCCTCGAGGACGCCTTCGAGCGCTTCCCGGACGCGCGCTTCAATCTCGAGATCAAATGCGAGGGCGACGCGGTGCTGCGCGAGACCCTGCGACTGATCGAGCGCCACGGCCGCGCGGATCGGACGCTCCTGACGGCCGGAGACGATCCGATCATGCGCGGGCTGCGACGCGCGGTCGCCGGATCGGGACTGCAGCCGGCGCTCGGCGCGTGCCTCGGCGAGATCCTCGCGGTGATCGCGAGCGCGCTACGCGGCGAGCCGATGCCGGCGGGCGTGATGGCGCTCCAGATTCCTGCCGATTTCGCCGGTCGTCCGCTCGTGACGCCAGCGCTCGTCGAACATGCCCATGCCCACGGCATCGAGATCCACGTCTGGACGATCAACGCCCTCGACGAGATCGACGCGCTGCTGGCGGCGGGCGTCGACGGCATCGTGACGGATCATCCCGGCCGGATGGCCCGCTGGCTGTCGGAGGGGCGACGTGCCTGAGACGGCCCCCGAACCGCTCGATCCGGTGTCCGCGTTCTTTCGCGAGGAGCAGCCGGCGCTCGTCGCGGCGGCGGCAAAGGGGCGCGTTCTCGATCTCGCCTGCGGCCGCGGCCGTCATGCCCTCGCCGCCGCTGCCCTCGGACTCGACGTCCTCGCCGTCGATCGCAGCGTCGCCGGGCTGGCCGAGCTCGCCGCGGCGGCTCGCACGCTGCCCGGACGAATCGAGACCCTCGCCGTCGATCTCGAGCAGGAAACGCCGCCGGACCTGCCCGGCGCGCCCTACTCGGCGATCCTCGTCTTCCGGTATCTGCACCGCCCGCTCGCGCCGGCGATCACGTCGTGGCTCTCGCCCGGCGGTCTGCTGCTCTACGAGACCTTCACCACCGAGCAGCGAGCGCTCGGCTGGGGACCCACCCGCGACGCCTTCCTGCTCGAGCCCGGAGAGCTGCCGCGACTCTTTCCAGGGCTGATCGTCGAGCGCTTCGAGGAAGGTCCGACCGCAGGGCCGCGGCCCGCCTGGACGGCGCGCCTGCGCGCGCGGCGACCCCTCCCGGCCCCGCCCCGTTAGGCGCCCGCTGCGGCGCGCGCGTCGATCTGCTCCAGCGCCCAGAGCGCGTGCTCGCGCAGGATCACGTCGTCGCCTTCGGCATGGCGGGCGACCAGGGGGCGAAGCGACGGAAGACCGGCATTGCCCGCGGCGACGAGCGCGTTGCGCAGCAGGCCGAGGCGGCGCGAGCGCCGCAGCGCCGTCCCGCGCGTCGCGGCGAGGAAGTCCTCCTCGTCGAGCGCGAGGAGCCAGGCGAGCGAAGGCGCCCGCCAGATCTCGCGCGGGGCGAGCCGCGTGCGCAGCCCGAGCGGATCCGCGAGCGGGCCGCGCGGGCGGCTCCGATTCCAGGGACAGACCGTCTGACAGACGTCGCAGCCGAACACGCGATCGCCCTGCGCAGCCCGCAGCGACTCGGGAATCGCCCCGCGCAGCTCGATGGTCGTATAAGAAAGGCAGCGCGTCGCATCGAGTACGTAGGGCTCCGGGAAGGCGTCGGTCGGACAGGCGTCGAGGCAGGCGCGGCAGCTACCGCAGTGGTCGGTGCCCGCGCCGTCCTGCGCGAGTTCGAGATCGCAGAGCACGACGCCGAGCATCAGGTTCGATCCCAGCTCCGGATGGATCAGGCAGGTATTCTTCGCGATCCAGCCGAGTCCGGCCTGCTCGGCGGCGGCCTTCTCGGCGACGGGCCCCGTATCGACATAGCAACGCGAGCGGACCGGTCGCCCGGCCAGCGCGGGCAGCGCCGCTTCCAACGCGCGCAGCCGATCGAGCAGGACGTCGTGGTAGTCGTCGCCGCCCGCATAGCGAGCGACGATCCCCCTGCCCTCCGGCTCGAGCGCGGGGCCATCGGCGGGCGCACACGCCAGCGCCCCGACGATCAGCGTCCGTACGCCGGGGAGCACGCGGCGGGGATCGATCCGCTCCTCGATCCGCCGCTCGAGGTAGTCCATCTCGCCCGCATAGCCCCGCGCGATCCAATCGCGCAGGAACTCGGTCCGCGCGGTCGGTTCGGGCCCGGCGAAGCCGAGCGCATCGAGCCCCAGGGCGAGTCCGAGCGCGCGGATGCGCTCTTCGAGCGGCTGCTCCGCGAGCGTTCCGCCGGCCGGTGATCGGTCGCCTCCGCCGCTCACCCCGAGACATCCGACCGCGGCGCGGCCCCGAACCGACGCATCCACGCCCCGACCCCGAGCAGGCAGAGACATCCGACGACGTAGGTCGCGACGCCCGCCCATGCATGCAGAGGCCCCTGCGTCGCGAACTCGGCGTCGACGCGGATGGCGAGCAGCACGGTGACGACCACGCGCAGGAGATTGCCCGCGAGCGCGATCGGCAGGACGGCGAGCACGATCCCGAGCCGGCGGCGCAGATCCGACTCCGTGAAATAGGCGATGAAGACGCCGATCGGGACGAGGGTGATGAGCGACGTGATCCCACTGCACGCTTCGGCGACGAAGAGCGACACGTCGCCGGGGAGCGTGAGGACGTTGCCTTCGCGAAAGATCGCGACCCCGAACGCCTGCAGGAGTCGAACCGCCGCGGTGCTGACGATCAGCTGGAGCTCGACGATCAGCGGAGTGACCCAGGCCGGCGGCAATGGGATCATGAAGACGAGATAGGCGAGTGGAAATCGCAGACAGGAGACCCAGCGCGGCCCGCGCAGCGCCAGCACGAGCGCGACGACCATCGCGACGAAGACGACGCCGAGCAGGCTCGCCTGGCGCACGACCAACGCGGCGAGATAGGCGACCGCGCAGACCGCGAGGGCGATGCGCCCTCCGGTACTGGGCCGGATCGGGAGAATGGCGAGCGTCTCCCGATGCGCCGTCGCGCTCCAGATGGCCACGATCGGCACGAGAAATCCGTGCGTCGCGAAATCCGAGGCGCTCCAGGCCTCTGCCAGGATGCCGAGGCCCGGCAGCCATGCGGCGAGCACGAGCAGGACGACGAACAGCTCGAAGCGACTCAAATCGACCCCCGCACGAACATCGACACTCACCTCCGGTGAAACCGGCAGAGCCCCTTCGAAGCGCTCCGCTCCTGCGGCGAGCCGAACGGGACGATCGGCAGCAATCGGCTGCGAACGGAGGGTTCAAGTCCCATTGGAACGCGACCGACAAACGCCCCATCGAGGTCTGCAGAGAATGACGTCCCCGGCATCGCCGTCACCGGAATTCGGCCCCCATTCAGATCCTTCCGATCGACATGGCCCCGTCGACCCGCTCGAGATCCGTTCGAATCCCCGGGTCGGCATCGACCTGCCCGCGGAGATCTTCGCCGGCGACTTCGCGGGCGCGCTGCTCGGCCGTACCCGCGACATCAGTATCGGCGGCGCTTGCCTCGCCACGCAGTCCCCATTCTCCTTCAAGTCGGTCCGGCGGATCGTGCTCCGTCTCCCGAACCAGATCCTGACCCTCGACGCCGCCGGCTGCTGGCAGCGCGAGGATCCGGTCGAGAACCTGATCCTGACCGGCATCACCTTCGATAATCCGGCACCCGAGAATCTCGAGGTCGTCTGGAACCTGGTCCTCGACGCGGGCAAGAAGCTCGCGCGTTTCCTCTACGAACGCACCCAACTGCGCGAGCTCGGCCTGGAAGAAGCCATGGGACTCGCGCAGGTCACTCGCATCCGCACCATGCAGCCCGGCGACCTCATCTACCGGCAGGGCACGCGCAACGGATTCAACGACTCGATCTTCCTGATCGCCGAAGGCAGCGTGACGCTGCAGGTGCGGATCCGGGATGCCATCGAGCAGCCGCTCGCGCAGCTCGGGGCCGGCGATCTCTTCGGCGGATTGCCTCTGCTCGCGGACCTCCCCCATGCAGAATCCGCCGTCGCGAACACGACGGTTCGCCTGCTCGAAGTCGACGGCGCCGCCTTCCGGCATCTGCGAAGCATGAAGCCCTGGCTCGGGCACCGCCTCGGCGTCGCGCTCCTGCGCGTGCATGCGCAGCGCATGTCTCAGACCCTCGGTCTCGCCAGCCAGACCCTCTGACCGATTCCGCGTCCGCGTCGGGTATGCTCGGCCCGCTCCGCAGGAGGCGGAGCCTCGACTCCCTCGATGCGAATGCGGCGCCACGATGCAATCCGATTCAAATTTCGAGCAGAACCTCGTCTTCCTGATCGGCCCGCCGCGCTCGGGCTCGACGCTGCTCGCTCGCATGCTGGGCGCCCATGGCGCGATCCACGCGCCCGAAGAACCGCATCTGATCACGCCCCTTGCCCACCTCGGCTATTACGACGGCGTCGATTCCGCTCCCTACGACCCCGTGATCACCCGTCAGGCGGCGCGCGCACTGGTCGCCGCGCTCCCGGGCGGCGACAGCGCGTATCTCGCCGCGCTTCGCGCGTATACCGATGCGATCTACCGCGGGCTCCTGGCCAGCGGTCCGGGCGGGGCGCAGCTGCTCCTCGACAAGACGCCTGCCTATGCGCTGAGCCTCGGTTTCCTCGCGCGCCTCTATCCCGGCGCGCGCTACATCGTATTGACCCGCCATCCCCTCGCCGTCTGGTCGTCCTATGTCGACTCCTTCTTCGACGGCGACGACCGGATCGCCCACGGCCACAACCCGCTGCTCGAGCGCTATGTCCCGGCGATCGCCCGCTTCCTGCGCGAAGCACCGGTCGAAATCCATCGCGTCCGTTACGAGGCGCTCGTCCGCGACCCGGAGGCCCATGCGCGCGAGCTCGCCCGCTTTCTCGGAATCGAGTTCGAGCCGGCCATGGTCGACTACGGATCGGTGGCCGAGGCGCGCCGCGAATCGACGCGCGGGCTCGGCGATCCGATGACCGTCGCACGCGAGACGCGCGCCACGACCCGGAGCCTCGCGAAATGGGCCGAGGCCGCGACCGGGCGTCCCGACCGCGTCGGGATGTATCGCGAGATCCTCGCCCGCCTGCCGGACGCCGACCTCGAGACCTGGGGCTACCCGCGCGCCGAGATCGAGGCCGCCCTGGACGCCATCGATCTCGGCGGCCGGCGCGCGCCCCGCCCCCCTTTGACCCGATACACGCTCGAACGCAAGGTCCTGGTCGCCCTCCGGCGCCATATCCGGCCCGGCACCCGACTGGGCAGCCTCGTTCGAAAGGCTCGCGACGTCTGCGACGTCCTCCTGCGCTGATCGGGCCTCGGCGTCCGCGCGGCCGGGGACGGAAAAAAATTCGGGGCGGGGCGTCCAGCCCGTGCGCGCCCACGCCGATGATTGCTATAGGTGGCAACCATGGAATCAAGCATCACGCATCCGGCGACCTCCTACGGCGACTCGAACCGCGCGGCGAAGGCCCAGGCGGCTCCGGGCTTCGAGCGCCCGACCGCGCTCGAGATCTCGCTTTGCTGCGAGATTTCGGCCTACGCGCCGGACGGAGACGACCGACCGCTCTTCTAGTCGATCTGCCGGATCGACGAGCGGATTCGCTTCGTGCCTGAAGCCTTCGGCTTCGGGCTTTTTCTGTTGTTCACTTCGAATTGAAGACCGCGCATCTCAGAGACGTCGCCCCCTCGGCTCGAACGCCGGCGATGGCGGGGGCCCGCGAAGATCCGAAGCTATCGGTCCGAGACGCGCTCGACGAGCTGCCGGATTCTCGGATGCCCGGCCAGGGCTACGACGTCGCCCGCCTCGATGAGCCGGACGATCTCGGGGTCCTGGGCGATCTCGTTCAGCTCGGGATCGTGCTGCAGGCGATGGACCTTCGGAGCGACCTCCGAGAGGACGGTCGACATCGAGGCCCGGAAGAGATCCCGATTCTCTCGTGCCGGCGCCTCCACGAGGCCGAGGTCCGCGAATCGCGCCCGCATCCCGGCGTCGTCCACGATCGACCGCATGGCGGCGCGATTCATCGCATAGTCGACCGAGCCGTTCGTGATCAGGGTCCAGAAGAGCTTGTCCGTGAAGAGTCCGGTGAGGCGCTCGTCCTCGAGCAGTCCCTGAACGTTCTGGAGCGCCTCTCCCGGGTGGGCCGCGATCCGGGCCGCGACCTGCCCTGCCGGCCCCGAATCCGAGAGGGCGGACGAGACGACGGACTCGACGAGCTCGCCGCTGGCGGCCACCGCGCTCGACCCCCCGGCATCCGGCATCGCCGCGAGCCCCGGGGCCGCACCGAGATCCCGCGCTGCATCGAGCCAGCTCGCGAGCACCGCGAGCAGCACGACGACGAGCGCCCCGCGCACACAGCCGACCAGCCCGCCCGCGACCCGGTCGCCGATCCCGCGCTCGCCCCCGTCGATCCGCTCGCGATCCCAGGCGACGGCGACCTCGCCGACCGCGCTGGCGACCAGCCAGACGACTGCGAAGCCGAGCGTGCCCGCGACCGCCGGCGCCATCAGACCCGGAAGTCCGAGCGTCCGCCCGATCGGCTCCGCCGCATGCGTCGCGGTCGCGAGCGCCCCGGCATAGCCCGCGACGAGGGCGAGCAATCCGGCCCCGCTCGCCACGGCGCCGCGCCAGGCACCGAGGGCCACGAGCATCAAGAGGATCGCGAGGAAGATCAGATCGAGCGCCATGCCGGCCGCATCGTCGAAACGCCGGAGCCCCTGAACGCGCAGTCGGAAGAAACCTGCCGAGCACGGCCGGCTCCCCCGACGGGCCGCCGTCTTGCGTCCGACCTCGGGCCTACCGCGGCTCCTGCGCGCCGTCCGGATCCGCGTCCGATCGAAATTCGATCGCGAGCAGAGTGAAGGTCGTCTCGCCCTTCGGCCGCCGGACGAGGACCTCGTCCCCCTTCCGCTTGCCCATCAATGCCCGGCCAACCGGGGACTCGATGCTGATGCGGCCCTTCGCGGCGTCGAACTCGTCGGGGCCGACGAGCTGATATCGCACCCGTTCGCCGTCCTCGTCCTCGAGCTCGACCCAGGCTCCGAAATAGACCCGATCGGTCCGTGCCCGCGGCCCCACCTCCACGACCTCGAGCTCGTCCATCCGCTTCGTCAGGAAACGGATCCGGCGATCGATCTCGCGCAGGCGTTTCTTTCCGTAGATGTAGTCCGCATTCTCGGATCGATCGCCGAGCGCGGCCGCGACCGATACGGCCTGGGTCACCCGCGGACGCTCTTCCTTCCAGAGGAAGTCGAGCTCGGCACGCAGCTTCTCGTAACCCGGCCGCGTGATGTAGCTCTTGCGTTCGGCCAAGATCGTCCCGCTCCCCTCGCGTTCCCCTCGCGTTCCCGTCGCGTTCCCGTCGCGTTCCCGTCGCGCTCCCCGCCCGAGCGAGCGGCGCAGGGAGCTTGACACCGGCGATCTCTGGCTTCAACCGCGAGCGCGGCCTGCCGACCGGGCACGGCTGCCGCTATGCTGCCGCGCATGCACGATCGATCCGGAACGGACCTGCAGCGAGACGCCCGACCGAACTCCGACCCGAAGAGTGAGCGCCCCGAAACGGCCGCCGCATCGGGAGACGCGCGTCGCGCGCGGCGAGGACCACCGCCGAACCCGCTCTACCATCCGCTCTTCCTGCCGGTCCTGCTCGTCGCGTTCTGCCTCTGGTTCGGATGGGATGGATTCCTCACCAGCGATCCCGACATGCTCGAACATCAGGGCTTCAACCGCTGGATGTTCGGATTGACCGCCGTGCTCTGTCTCTGGGTCGTGCCGCGCGGCATCAAGGAACACCGACAGGAGCAGGCCGCCGCAGCCGCTCGGCAGGCGAGCGGCAACTCGCACTGACCGGCGATCGAGCGCCGCGCTTCGGCCTGTGGCTCCCATCGCGCTCCGCCGATACGGACGCGACCCCGCGCCCCTCCGATCTCGCAGACCCGGCCCGTCGCCGTGCTGCGTCCGCGAGGGCGTTCCGGGGCCGGAGAGCGATTTGGGGGCTCCGAACCCGACGACTGGCAGCGCCGCCTCGAGCACGATCGTCCTCGACCACACCTCGGTCGGCGACGACGTCACGCTCGATTGCACCGCGACGGCCGGCGGCTCCGCGGCCGTGCCGACGACCCGCGCCCTCCAGCCCGGCGACGAGCTGCGCGCGCGCTTTCGATATCGCGTCCTCCGGCGTCTGGGGCGCGGCGGGTTCGGCTCCGTCTTCCTCGCGCGCTGCCTCGACGCCGTCGAAGGCGCGGCGGCGGACACCCCGCCGAAGCTCGTCGCCCTGAAGGTGATGGCGCGGCCGCACGATCCCCAGGCGCGCAACTCGCTGAAGCGAGAGCTCGCCGCCTTCCTCGCCGTCCGCCACGAGCGCATCCCGAAGCTCTTCGATTGGAACATCGACGGCGAGACCGCCTTCGCCGCGATCCAGTACTTCCCCGCCGGCAGTCTCGCCGACGCCTGGCCCTTCCTCGGTCGCCTGTCGGCCGAGCAGACCTGGCGACTCCTCTCCGACCTGCTGCAGGCGCTCGGCGCCG